>NZ_JBEPAA010000015.1:0-130736 GCF_040298365.1 Kitasatospora sp. NPDC001603 | reverse complement strand
GCCCCGGCCCCCCCGCCGCGCCCCCGGGGGGGGCCCCCCCCCCGCCCTGGGCGCGGGGGCCCCCCCCTCTCGTTCGTGCGGGTGGTGCGGCGGCGGGTCCGTGCGCCGTGCCCGTGCGGCGGGCGGCGCGTCGCGGGTGCCCGGCTGACGGCCCCGACCGCCGGCCGTCGGGGCCGTCAGCCGGTGAGCGCGGCCTTGACCGCGGCGGCGACGCGGCCGCCCTCGGCCAGGCCGTCCACCTTCGGCTTCACCAGCTTCATCACGGCGCCCATGCCCTGCGGGCCGGTCGCGCCGCTCTCCGCGACGGCGGCGGCCACGATCGCCGTCAGCTCCTCGTCGGACAGCTGCTTGGGCAGGTACCCCGCCAGCAACTCCCCCTCGGCCCGCTCCCGCGCGGCCTGCTCCGTCCGGTCGGCGGCGTCGAACGCCTCGGCCGCCTCCCGGCGCTTCTTCGCCTCGCGAGCCAGCACCTTCAGCACCTCGGCGTCCGAGAGCTCCCGCTTCTCCTTGCCGGCCACCTCCTCGCTGGTGATGGCGGAGAGCGTCAGCCGGATGGTGGCCGAGCGCAGCTCGTCCCGGTCCCGGATCGCGGCCGTGAGGTCCTGGTGCAACTGCTCCTTGAGCGTGGTCATGGCCCAGAGTCTCCCACCTGCGGCGATCGGCTGCCCGCCATTAACGCCGGAGCATCGGCGGCGGAGCGCGCACGGGCCGCGGTCGCGGGAGGCTCCTCGCACCGCCTGGTAACTCTTTATAGTGGTTACATGACTGACGAACGGGCGACCGGACTGGTGCTGCACACTCCCGGAGGTGCGCGCTACCTCTTCGACCCCGGCGCGCTCTGCCTGGAGCTCCTCACCACCGGCGGCCCCGGCGACTACGCCCGGTACGAGGTGCTGCACCGCCCCGAGGACCTCACCCGGTGGCTGGAGCTGTCCCGGCTGGAACTCCCCGAGGAGGGCGTCCGCGTCGACGTGGGGCAGCTCACCGCCACCCGGACCCTGCGGGACGCGCTCTGGCGCCTCGCGGCGGCCCGGGCACACGGCGAGGCGGGGGCCGGGGCGGACTACGCCGTACTCAACCGCGCCGCCGCCCGCCCGCCGCTCGTCCCGCAGATCGGCCCGGACGGCGCGGCCGCCGCCCCGCTGCCGGCCGACGGCGACCAGGTCCTCTCCGCCCTCGCCCGGGACGCCATCACCCTGCTCACCGGCCCCTACGCGGACCGGGTCCGGGAGTGCGGCGGCCACAACTGCCGCCTGATCTTCGTCGACACCTCACGGCCCGGCCGGCGGCGCTGGTGCTCGATGGAGCACTGCGGCAACCTGCACAAGGTCCGCGCCCTCCGGGCCCGCCGCGACGAGGCCGAGCGGACGGACCCCGCCACCGGGTCGGCCTGACCGGCCGGTGAACGTCCGGGGCGGCGGCACGGTCCGGCGCAGGCGGCGGCACGGGCATTCGGACCACAGCGGCGTGTCCTCGCCGGCCCACCGGACGTTCACCGGCTGATCCACCGTCTGAGAGCATGGAGCGATGCGACCGCTGTACTCCGTCCCCCTCGGAATCGCCGCCACCGGCGCCGCCTGCCTCGCCTACTCCGCCGGGTACGAGGTCCGTTCCTTCCGGCTCCGCCGGGTCGAGGTCCCCGTCCTGCCCAAGGGCGCCCGCCCCCTCCGGGTACTGCAGGTCTCGGACATCCACATGGTGAGCGGCCAGGGCAAGAAGCAGCACTGGCTGCAGAGCCTCGCCGGACTCCGGCCCGACCTGGTGGTCAACACCGGCGACAACCTCTCCGACCCGCTCGGCGTCCCCGCCACGCTCGACGCGCTCGGGCCACTGATGGACTTCCCCGGGGTCTACGTCTTCGGCTCGAACGACTACTACGGCCCGGCCCGCAAGAACCCGGCCCGCTACCTCCAGGCGATGCGCAGCGGCGCCCACGGGATGAACAACCCCGACGGCACCGCGCGGCGCGGCATCACCGGCGCCGTGCACAACCCGTGGGAGAAGCTGCGCGACGGCTTCGACGCGGCCGGCTGGCTCGACCTCACCAACACCCGCGGCCGGCTGAACATCGGCGGCCTCGACCTCGAGTTCACCGGCCTGGACGACCCGCACATCCGCCGCGACCGCTACAGCGAGGTCACCGGCGGCCCGTCCGCCGACGCCGACCTCTCGCTGGGCATCGTGCACGCGCCCTACCTGCGCGTCCTGGACGCCTTCACCGCCGACCGCTACCCGCTGATCCTGGCCGGCCACACCCACGGCGGCCAGCTCTGCGTCCCCTTCTACGGCGCCCTGGTCACCAACTGCGACATCGACTCCAAGCGGGTCAAGGGCCTCTCCACCCACCAGGCCGGCGGCCGCCGCGCCTTCCTCCACGTCTCGGCCGGCTGCGGCACCAACCGCTACACCCCCGTCCGCTTCGCCTGCCCGCCCGAGGCCACCCTCCTCACCCTCACCCCCTCCCGCTGACCTGCGGCGGAGCCCCCCGGGGAATCGGATTTCGTCTCTCGGCAAGCGTCCGGTAGAGTTCTACTCGTTGCGAAGGAGACGGAGCAACAAACCGCAGGACCGGGGTGTGGCGCAGCTTGGTAGCGCGCTTCGTTCGGGACGAAGAGGCCGTGGGTTCAAATCCCGCCACCCCGACCCAGTAACACCAGCTCAGGGCCGGTGACCCGTAAGGGTCACCGGCCCTGACTGCTTTTCCCGGGGGGCTCGGGAGAGGCCGCCGGCCGGGGCGGCTCCCGGCGGGCGGTGGCTGATCCGCCCTCAGGAGTGGTACCGGGGGCAGGACTCCCGTGACGTGCGCCACGGGCGGGGTGGCCGTCGAGTGGATCATCGCCCGGGGTACGGGGCCGGGTGGGCCCGTTCGTTCTCCGTGGCGGTGGTGATCTGCTCGACGGCGCCGGCCGCGCGGGTCAGTGGGTGGGGGCGTCGGGGTGGGGGACGACGGTGACGACGGTGGAGCAGGAGGTGGCGCCGTCGGGGCCCTGGTGGAGGGTCACGCCGATGCGGTCGCGGCCGGCCGGGTCGCGGGCCAGGCGGGCGGCCTCGACCAGGCAGGGCTCGTCGAGTTCGACGTAGCTGGTGAAGACGCACTCCATGGCGACCGCCAGGACGGGGGCCGGGGAGCAGAGGGCCTGGGCGGCCTGGCGGCAGGCGTCGAGGAGCAGGGCGCCGGGCGCGTGGTCGACGGGGTGGTCGAAGTACACCGGGTGGGAGGTGTCGACCCGCAGCTGCCAGCGCCGGGCGTGGTCGGTGGCGGAGAGGGCGACGTCCTGCGAGGTGGTGGCGTCGGGTCTCGCGGTGCGTATCGGGGGCCCGGGCGGCACGGCGCGTGCCATCGCCGTGGCGGCGTCGGCGTGGTCCCCGCGCAGCCGCCGGTAGATGGCCGGGGCCTGGACGGTGAAGCGGGTCTGGGCGGTGGCGAGCGGCTCGCCGGCCCGGCTCACCATGTAGGAGAGGGTGAGGGCGCAGACCCGGTTGCCGCGGCGGACCACGTCCTGGCAGACCACGTCCAGCTGGACCTCGTCGCCGTCCCGCTCGGCGGGGCGGTCGGCCAGGAGCAGCTCGGGGACCAGTGCGAAGCTGAACCGGTCCCAGACGAGGTGGTGCCCGAGCGGGACGTCGAAGGCGGCGTGGGAGAGCAGCGGGAAGCTCTGCCGGACCGTCTCGACCAGCAGCATCGGGTCGTAGAGGCCGCTGTCGGCGCGATCGCGGGGCCAGCGGGCGGTCACCCGGTAGGCGTCCGGACCGGTGGTCTCCCAGCCGGTCAGCAGCACTTCTTCGGCCGCGCGCTTGTGGACGAGTTCCTTGGGCACGGTGGTCGCAGCAGTCATGGTGCTGCCGTGGTCTGTGCGATACATGTGTGCACTCCCCCAGAATGGCCACTGGCGTGGTTGGTGGAGCCTCCGTTGTGTACGCCGGGCCCCGCTGCAAATAACGTAGAGGTCGTTCTTTTTGTTTGTCGAGGAGTTTGGAGTCACTGTGACGCGAGCGAAGCAGGACCGAGCCGTACGCACCCGCGGGACGATCCTGAGGGCCGCCGCACAGGTCTTCGACGAGTACGGTTTCAGCGGCTCAAGCGTCAACAAGATCATCACACAGGCGGGCACCACCCAAGGCGCAATGTACTTCCACTTCCGGTCGAAGGAGGAACTGGCCAAGGCGGTGATGGACGAGCAGGCCGCCGACCTGGAACTGCCGGACCGGCCGGCCGGTCTGCGTCAGCTCCTCGACCTCAACCTGTACCTGGCCGACGAGCTGCGGGAGAACGTGCTGCTGCGCGCGGGCGTCACGCTCGCCGTCGAGCAGGGCCAGCTCGGCCTGCGGGACGTCCGGCCGTACGAGATGTGGGCCGAGCAGTTCTGCGCCGAGCTGGAGGAGGCCCGCAAGGCCGGTGAGCTGCTGCCCGACGTCGACTCGGCGGAGTTCTCCCAGGTCCTGGTCGGGGCCTACACCGGCACCCAGGTCATGTCCCACCTGCGCAGCAACCGCGCCGACCTGCCGGAGCGGATCGCCCGGCTCTGGTGGTACCTGCTGCCCGGGATCGCGACCGCGCCGGTCGTGAAGACCCTGCGGGGCGTCCTCGCGGAGCGCGGGCACCGGGCGTGACGCGCATCCTGCTGACCGGCGCCGGCGGCTTCATCGGCTCCGCGGTGCTCGCCGCGCTGCGCGCCCGGCCCGAGACCGGCGTGATCCGGGCCGTCGCCCGCTCCGCCGTGCCGCCCGGGACGGTCCGGGTCGCGGCGGACCTCACCGACCCGGCGACCCTGCGCGGCGCGGCCGACGGCGCCGACGTCCTGGTCCACCTCGCCGCCGCCGTCTCCGGTGACGAGGACGCCTGCGCGGCGGTCAACGTGCTCGGCACCCGGGCGCTGCTCGCGGAGGCCGCCCGGGCGGGCGTGGGGCGGATCGTCCACCTCTCCACCACCGCCGTGTACGGCCCCGGCCCGCACCGGGGCATCGACGTGGACGGGGTGACGCCGGCGCCCGTCTCGGCGGCCAGCCGGACCAGGCTGACCGGGGAGCGCGCGGCGCTCGACGCCGGCGCGGTGGTGCTGCGCGCGCCGCTGGTGCTGGGTGCCGGGGACCGCTGGGTCGTGCCCTGCCTGGCCGAACTCACCCGGCGGGTGCCGGCCCGGTGGGACGGCGGCGCGGCCCTGCTCTCGCTGGTCGCGGTGGAGGACCTGGCCCGGCTCGTCGCCGGGCTGGCGCTCGGGCCGGAACGGCCACCGAGCGGGGTCCACCACGCCGGCCACCCCGAACCCGTCCGCAGCGGCGCCCTGTTGGACGCCCTGGCCGAGCACGGGGTACTGCCGCCGACCCCCGGCCAGGACTGGCCCTGGGAGCGCTGCCTGGCCGAACTGCGGCGGGTGCCCGGGGTGTTCAGCGAGCGGCAGTTCGCGCTGCTGGCCCAGGACCACTGGTACCGCAGCACGGAGATCTGGCGGTCGACCGGCACCGATCCCGGGCCGGGACCGCTGCACCGGCTCGCCGCGGCCGCGCCCTGGTACCGGGACCACCTCGCGCGGACGGACGCCACGGCCACCGAACGGAGTTCCGAGGGAGTTGCCAAAGCTGCAAGCGGATGACGGCCGAGCGGTGCGTATGCGGCCCGCTCCGCGTAGCGTCGGGACTCCGTCGGATCGGCTCGGACCGACGCAGGGGTCCCGGCCTTCCCGCCCGCCCCGCTCCGTCTGCTCGAAGGAGCCACTCCCGCTCATGCGGTTCGTCAGTCCCCCGCTCCAGGCCGTGGAGCCGGTGCCGACGCTCGGCCGGTGCGCCAGAGCAGCCCTCCCCGACGGCGGTGGGCGATGAAACAGGAACGCGCCCAGCACACCCGACGGGCCCTGCTGCGGGCCGCCGCGGGCGAGTTCGACCAGCACGGCTACGCGGGCACCTCGCTCTCCCGGGTCAGCCGGGCGGCCGGGGTCACGATGGGCGCGCTGACCTTCCACTTCCCCACCAAGGCCAGCCTGGCGGACGCCGTCCGCGCGGACGCCGTCGAGCTCACCCGGGCCGCCCTCGGGGGCCCGGCGGAGGACGGCAGAACGGCGGAGGACGGGGGCCCGGCGGAGGACGGGGCCACGGCGGGCGACAGGGCCCCGGCGGGTGACGGGAGAACGGACGGCGGGCCTCCGGCCCGCGACAGTCCCGGCGGGGCCGACAGCGCCCCGTCGGGCTGCGGCACCGGCGAGGTGGCGCGGCTGACCGACGTGCTCACCCGGCTGCTCCAGGACGAGCCCAGCGTCAGCGCGGCGGCCAGACTGGCCTGGGAGCAGCCCGGCTCGGCCGACAACTGGTACGCCAGCTGGATCCCCGTACTGCGAGGGCACCTGACGCGGCACCAGCCGGGCGTCCCCGGGCCGCGGGCCGACGGGTCGAACGGCCCCGGGCCGCAGGGCCCTGCGGCCCGGCACGACCTCGAAGCCCAAGGCCCCGCAGTCCAGGGCCCCGCAGTACAAGGCCCCGCAGCACAGCGCGCCCCCCACGGGCGCGGTCCCGGGGACCGGATGGCCCCGACGGCGGCGGCTGCCGATGCGCAGGACCTCGAAATCCTGGTGCACTGCCTCGTGGTGGGCTCGGAGGCCCTGCGGCGCGGCGTCGTGCCGGTGGGCGGGGCGACCGCCCCCACCGGGGACGAGCTCCGGCAGCGGCTCCGCAGGCTCTGGCACCGCACGCTGGCCGGTCCCTCGGCCTGACGCCGTCCCTCCGTACGCGCCCCGTGGCCGGGCTGGACTCCGGCGCGGTACCGGCGCGGTACCAGCGCGGTACCGGCGCAGGAGCGGCGCGGTACCGGCGCAGGAGCAGCGCACCCCCACGCTCCGCGCCCTGCGATGGCAGGTGTGCGCCGGGGCGCACACACCCCGGCATACGAACTTGTCAGAATCGTGCCAGCGCTCACCTCGACCCCCAAAACAAAGCGATCGTTCGCTATTCTTCCCGGGACGGCACTCACGGCACCTCACGATCCCGGGGAGCTCACATGGACGCGCAACACCTGCCGCCGGCCGGCGAAGCATCGGTCTCCCGGTTCGCCGAGCAGGTCTTCGCCCACCTGCCCCGGATAGACCAACGCCGCTGGGCCCACGCCTATCTACGCGGCCTGCTCGCCGCACCGGGCCGCAAGTCGTTGTCGAACATGGCCACCAGCCTGACCACGAGCCGGACCGCCGCGCTCTCGCTGCAGCAGTTCATCAACGGCAGCCCGTGGGACTGGCGGCCGGCCCGCCGCACCCTGGCCCGCCTCACCACCACCGGCCCGCGCCCGGTACGCGCCTGGACGGCCACCCTGGCGGTCATCCCCAAGCGGGGCGACCAGGCGGTCGGCGTCCACCGCCGCTTCGTCCCGGAGTTCGGCCGCACCATCAAGTGCCAGGCCGCGGCCGGGATGTTCATCGCCACCGACCGGCACGCCGTACCGGTCGACTGGTCGCTGCTGCTCGACGCCGACTGGACGGAGGACCGGGACCGCCGGGTCCGCGCCCGGATCCCGGACTCCGTCACCCCGCGCCCGGCCGACCGGACGGTGCTCGACATGGTCGACCGGCTGGCCGCCCACCTCCCCGTCGCCCCGCTGGTCGCGGACCTCACGGTGGTCGACGACCTGCCGCCGCTGATGTCGGCGCTCGCCCGCCGGGGCGTCCCGTACCTGCTGGAGGCCCGGCCGCACCAGGCCGTCCGCCCCGTCCTGCAGGCCACCACCGGGCGGTTCGGCCGGATCCAGCAGGACGCCGTGCCGGTCGAGTCGCTCCTCCCGCGCCAGCGGCCGCGCACGCCCGGCACCCCGCAGCCGACGCTGCGCTGCGTCCCGGTCCTGACGCCCGGCGTCCAGGGCGCGCCCGTCCACCGGCTCTGGGTGCAGGACGCCCGCGGCGGCAGGGACCGGCGGTACTGGCTGACCAACCTCAGCGAGGACGCCCCCGCCGTGCTCGCTCTGCTCGGCACCGCGGCGACCACCCGGGACGCCGTGGACCGGCTGGGCGCCGACTTCGGCCTGCTGGACTTCTCGGGCCGTTCCTACCTCGGCTGGCACCACCACATGACGATGGTCTCGGCCGCGTACGCGCTCGGCCACGACCGGCCGGACCTGACCGGGACGCCGGCTCGCGAGGTGTTCCGCACCTCCGCCTGACCCCCGCCCGACCGCCGCCCACCCGGGGCCGGCCGTCCGCCCGCGCGGCAGCGGGCCGGCCCCGGGAGCGCCGGCGCCCTACGCCACCAGCGCCGCGGCCTCCGCCTCCCGGGCCGCCGCGACCATGCCCGCCAGGGCGGCCCGGCTCGCCCCGAGGACCAGCAACTGCCGGTCCAGCGCCGCCAGCCGGTCTTCGAGCACCTCCAGCACGCACGAGTCCACCGTGTTCTCACCGCTCACACAGGGCAGCACATCACGGATGGCACTGGTCGAGAGCCCCGCGCCCAGCAGGGCCCGGATCCGGCGCACGACCACCGGCGCCTCGGCGCCGTACCGGCGGTGGCCGCCGTCGCGCCGGCTGCTCTCCAGCAGCCCCTGCTCCTCGTAGTACCGCAGCAGGCGGACGCTGACCCCGGTCTGCGCCGACAGTTCACCGATCCGCATGTGACCCTCCGAACGCGCGGCCGCGCATCGCCCACCGACGGTGATTGTAACGCCGAAGGGAACACCCGGCCGCGTGCGGAGCTGGCCACCGACTCCGCTGCAGCGCACATGATGTGACGAACCGTCGGACCCACGGGGGAGTTGGCGGCCGGACAGCGGGGAGGGCCGGGTGGCCGGGACGGGCACCGCTCTCCGTCCCGGTCGCCCGGCCCACCGTTCGCGCCTGCGCCGATCCGTCAGCCGAGGATCTGGAACACCGAATCCGCCTGCCCCGCGTGCGCGTTGCTCAGCGCGAAGGTCCGGCTGCTCGGGCGGAAGATCCCCGCCTGCTCCGCGTTGCCGAGCCGGGAGCGGCGGCGGCGACGAGTTGCCGGCACGTCGGCCGTCGCCGGTCCGCGGGCAGCCTCAGAGGAGGTCCGGGAGGTCGGTGCGGGCGGTGACGCCGAGCTTGGGGTAGGCCTTGTAGAGGTGGTGGCCGACCGTGCGCGGGCTGAGGAAGAGCTGGGCCGCGATGTCGCGGTTGGTGAGCCCCCGCGCCGCCAGCCGGACGATCTGCAGTTCCTGCGGGGTGAGGGTGGCCAGGGGTCCCACCGGGGCGTCGGCGGGGGCCGGGGCGCCGGCTCCGGTGGCGGTGAGTTCGGTGCGGGCGCGGTCGGCCCACGGGTGGGCGGCGAGCAGTTCGAAGGTCTCCAGGGCGGCGCGCAGGTGCGGGCGGGCGTCCGTGCGTCGGCGTTCGCGGCGCAGCCACTCGCCGTAGAGCAGCGCGGTGCGGGCCTGCTCGAAGGGGCGGTGGGTGCCGTCGTGGAGGTCGAGGGCCGCGCGGTAGGCGGACTCGGCGAGTTCGTCCGGCCCGAGCAGTGCCTGGCAGCGCAGCCGCAGCGCCTCGGCCCACGGCACGGCGGTGGCGCCGGCCCAGCGGGCGAAGCGCTCGTACGGTTCGGCGGCCCGCTCCGGGGTGCCCAGCCGGACGGCGGCCTCGACGAGGTCGGGGACGGCCCGGGTGGCGCCCACGTGGTGGCGGTAGGGGCCGGTGGTGAGCGCCTGGAGGCGCTCGGCGGCATCGGCGGCGCGGCCCCGGCCGAGGTCGAGCAGGGCGAGCGCCCACTGGGCCCAGGGCTCCCCGGGCGCGGGCGCGGGCTCGCCGCCGCCGGGGCCCGTCCCGGTGTTGGTATGGGTGAGCGCCGTCGCCGTCCGGGCGGTCGCGGTGAGCGCGGCGCACTCCTGCTCCGCGCCGCGCAGCGCGGCCAGGAAGCCGAGCAGGGCGCTGAGTTGGCTGACCCACTGGTGCTGGCCGGTGTCCCGGGCCAGGGCCAGGGCCTCGGTGGCGGTGACCTCGGCGTCGCGGTGCCGCCCGTGGAACAGCTCCGCCTCGGCGAGGAAGAACTGCAGCGTGGGCAGCACCCCGACGGTGCCCTTGGCCCGGGCCTCGGCGACGAGTTCGGCGCCGAGTTCCACCGTTTCGGCGTCCCGGCCGAGGACCAGCGTCACCCCGCAGAGCTGGACCAGGTCGCTCGGCGTCTCGGCGCCCGCCCGACGGGCCGCCGCCGCGGTGTCGCGGGCGGCCGGCAGCGGCGGGGCCGGGCGGCCCAGCGCGGGCAGGACGGCCGCCGACAGGTGACGGGCGAGCGGGGTGAGCGGATCCCCCTCGGCCAGCGGGAGCGCGGCGAGCCGGTCGAGCACGGCGACCACCGGCTCCTCGCCGGCGTACCAGGCCGCGTGGAAGGCCTGGAGCAGCATCCGGGCGGCGTGCGGCGCCTCGATGTCCGTGCCGGCCGCGTCCAGCAGCAGCCGGTAGGCCGTCGGGTAGGAGCCGCGCCAGAAGTGCGCGGTGGCCCGGACCTGGTCCAGCAGGGCGTGCGCGAAGACGCTGTCCGTCCGGGCTCCGGCCTGCTCGGCGAGCGCCTCGGCCTGTGCCAGCTTGCCCTCCTCGGTGGCGGCCTCGGCCGCCAGCACCAGGCGCCGGGTGGCGCCGTCGCGGTCGGGGGTGAGCCGGGCGGCGCGCTCGTACGCGGCGGCGGCGCCGCCGTGCGCGCCCCTGGTCTCCGCGCTGACGGCGGTGCGCTCCAGGGCGTCGGCGAGGTCGGCGTCGGGCGCGGTGGCGGCGAGGGCCAGGTGCCAGGTCCGGCGGTCGCCGTTCTCCAGGGCTCCGCCGATGGCCCGGTGAGCCGTCAGACGCTGTTGTATCGGGGCGCGTTGCAGGATCGCGGCGCGCAGTAGCGGGTGCCGGAACGCGAGGCGGCGGTCGGCGCCCAGGGCGACCAGGCCCGCCTCCTCGGCGGGGGCGAGGTGGTCGGCGCTCACACCGAGGGCGGCCGCGGCCGCCAGCACGACGTCGAGGTCGCCGTTCTCCTCGGCGGCGGCGACCAGCAGCAGGGTCTGGGTGGCCGGCGGCAGACCGGTGACCTGGCCGTGGAAGGCGATCTGCAGACGGCTGGTGAGCGCCAGCCCGCCGGAGGCCGCCCCCGCCCGGTCGGCGGCGGATCCCTCGACCGGGACGGGCAGCTCGGTGAGCGCCAGCGGGTTGCCCGCGGACTCGGCGAGCATCCTGCGGCGGACGTCGCCGGTCAGCGCCGACGCGGTGCGGGAGTCGAGCAGCAGGGCGGCGGCGGGCTCGGCGAGCCCGGCCAGCCGGAGTTCGGGCAGGCCGGTCGGCGGCAGACCGTCGCCGGAGGTGCCGGAGGCGCCCGCGTCCCGGGTGGCGAGCAGCAGGGCGACGCCCTCCGCCTGGAGCCTGCGGGCGGCGAGCAGCAGGGCGTCCAGCGAGGCCCGGTCCAGCCACTGCACATCGTCGACGACACACAACAGGGGTTGGTCGGAGGCGAGTTCGGCGAGCAGGCCGAGCGTCGCGAGACCGGTGAGCAGCCGGTCGCCGCCCGGCTGCGCCGGTGCGGCGGCGTCCCCCAGGCCGAACGCGCCCTCCAGGGAACGCCGTTGCGGACCAGGCAGGGCGGCGAGCCGGTCGAGCCCGGGGGCGAGCAGCAGACTGAGCCCGGCAAACGGGAGTTCGGCCTCGTACTCGACGCCGGTCGCCCGGATCACCCGGAACGCGCCGCCGCCCGCCGCCACCGCGTACTCCAGCAGCGCGGTCTTGCCGATCCCCGGCTCGCCGCGCAGCACCAGCACCCCGCTGCGGCCCGCCTTCGCGCCGTCGAGCAGCGCGTCGACGACGGCCTGCTCCTGTTCCCGCCCGTAGAGCATCCCCATCCTCCGACCCTACTGGCGTGGCCTACCTACGGCCCCGGCGGTGCGCCCGCTCCCCTACCTATCCGTGACGGATTCGCCGACCGGGCGTCGTCCGTACCTTCGTGAGCAGCGGGAACGACCCGCCGAACCACCCAGCAGGACACGGGAGAAGACGATGAACGACATTCAGGTGACCGACCTCCACCGGCTCGCCGAGCGCTACCTCGCCGCCTGGAACGAGACCGACCCGGCCGCCCGCCGCAAGCTGGTCGACGAGGCGTGGGCCGAGGACGGCAGCTACACCGACCCGCTGGCCGCCGTCACCGGCCGGGACGGCGTCGACGCCCTGATCGGCGCGGCCCAGGCGCAGTTCCCCGGCCTGGAGTTCACCCTCGGCCCGGTCGACGCGCACCACGACATCGCCCGCTTCACCTGGAACCTCGGACCGGCGGGCGGGGAGGCGCTGGTGGTCGGGTTCGACGTGCTGGTCGCCGGTCCGGACGGCCGGATCGCCTCGGTGTACGGCTTCCTGGACCGCGTCCCGGGCGCCTGAGCCGCCGGAGGAGGCAACGGGGGCGGGCGACGCACCCGCCCCCTCGCCCGGCCGACCCTCACCCGGCCGACCCCGTGCGCACCCACGCCCGATCCCCGCCCCGCTCCCGAAACCGCTCCCGAAACCGCTCCCGACTCCGCCGAGGAGAGCCCGCGATGAGCACCGCCCCGCCCACGCGTACCGACCTGCGTACGAGCACCGCCCCGCCCACCCGCACCGCCCTGCCCACGAGCCCGGTCACGGTCACGGCCGGGGCTGCGGCCGAGGCCGGGGCCGGGGAGCCCGCCACCCGGGGCCTGCTGCCGGTCGTCCTGACCGCCACCTTCATGACCGCCCTCGACGTCTTCGTGGTGAACGTCGCCGTCCCGTCCGTCCAGGCCGACCTGGGCGCCGGCCCGGCCGCCGTCCAGTGGGTGATCGCCGGTTTCGCCCTGGCGCTGGCCGCCGGGCTGATCACCGCCGGCCGGCTGGGCGACCGCTACGGGCGGCGCCGGGTGTTCGCCCTCGGCCTGGCCCTGTTCACGCTCGCCTCGGCCGGCTGCGGCCTGGCCCCGACCGCCGCCGCCCTGGTCGGCGCCCGGATCGCGCAGGGGCTGGCGGCGGCGCTGATGGGCCCGCAGGTGCTGGCCATTCTGCGCACCGCGTTCAGCGGTGCGGCGCAGGCCCGGGCGTTCGCGATGTACGGGCTGACGATGGGCGTGGGCGCGGTGTTCGGCCAGCTGATCGGCGGCGCGCTGATCCGCGCGGACCTCTTCGGCCTGGACTGGCGCAGCTGCTTCCTGCTCAACCTGCCGGTCGGCCTGGCCGCACTGGGCCTGGTCCGCCGCTGCCTGCCGGAGTCCCGCGCCCCGCACCGCCCCGGGCTGGACCCGGTGGGCGTCCTGCTCGTCACCGTCGCGCTGACCGGCCTGGTGCTGCCGCTGATCCAGGGCCGGGAGGCCGGCTGGCCGCTCTGGACCTGGCTCTGCCTGGGCGCCGCCCTCGCCCTGCTCGCCGGCTTCGCCGTCCACCAGCACCGGCACACCGGGACGCCGCTGGTCGACACCGGTCTCTTCCGGAGCCGGGCGTTCGCCGCCGGGCTGCTCGCCCAGCTCGCCTTCTGGCTCGGCCAGGCGTCGTTCTTCCTGGTGCTCGCCCTGCACCTGCAGCAGGGCCGCGGCCTGGACGCCCTCGGCTCCGGCCTGGTCTTCACTGCGATCGGCGCCGGCTACCTGCTCACCTCCACCACGGCGCACCGCGTCGCCGCCCGCCTCGGCCGCCAGGCGATCGCGCTCGGCGGGCTGCTGATGGCCGGCGGGCTGGGCCTGCTCGGCCTCGCCGTCCACGCCGGTGGGACGACCGGCGGCGTCTGGTGGCTGGCGCCGGGCCTGTTCGTGGACGGTCTCGGGATGGGGCTGGTGATCGCCCCGGTGACCAGCGTCGTGCTGGCCTCGGTCGAGCCCCGGCTGGTCGGGTCGGCCGCGGGCCTACTGGCCACCGTGCAGCAGGTCGCCGGGGCGCTCGGGATCGCGCTGATCGGGATCGTCCACTACGGCGCCGGCGACCCGGTCACCGCCCTGGAGCGCAGCGTCGCCGCGCTGGCGGTGCTGGAGTTGCTGCTGGTGGGCCTGGTGCAGCTGCTGCCCCGCCGGACGCCCTGAGGGGAGCGCGGCAGGGCGGGTGGACCGGTCCCGGTCCACCCGCCCGTTCCGTTCACTCCCCCCGATCGGGTTGGATGGGTGGATGAGCGAGGAGAAGAGCGCCGTACCGGCGTGGGAGCAGCGGTTCAGGGCAGCCAGGGTTTCCCTCCCGGACTGGGCGGAGGACGCCCCCGACCGGTCGCTGTACGTGTCCAACGCGACCGGTACCTACGAGGTGTACGCCTGGGACCGCGCCACCGACACCCACCGGCAGGTCACCGACCGGCCGAACGGCACCACCGACGCCGAGCTGTCGCCCGACGGCGCGTGGATCTGGTGGTTCGACGACAACGACGGCGACGAGTTCGGGATCTGGCGCCGCCAGCCGTTCGCCGGCCGCCCGGAGGACGGCGCCGGCTCTCCCGACGAGGAGGCCGTGCCCGGCCTGGCCGCCTCCTACTCCGCGGGCCTCGCCCTCGGCCGGGACGGCACGGTCGTGGTCGGCCGCTCCACCGACGAGCACGGCACCACCCTCCACCTGCGCCGCCCGGGCGCGACCGAGGCGGTGGAGATCTACCGCCACGAGGAGTACGGCGGCATCGGCGACCTCAGCTACGACAGCACCCTGCTCGCCATCGACCACACCGAGCACGGCGACGCGATGCACTCGGCGCTGCGGGTCGTCCGGCTCGCCGACGGCGCGACCGTCGCCGAGCTGGACGAGGTCACCGGGCACCCGGAGCCGCGCGGCATCGCCTGCCTCGGCTTCGCACCGGTCGACGGCGACACCCGGCTGCTGGTCGCCCACCAGCGCACCGGCCGCTGGGAGCCGATGATCTGGGACGTGGCCACGGGGGCCGAGACCGCGCTGGCGCTCCGCGACGAGCAGGGCCGCGAGCTGCCCGGCGACGTCTCCGCCCAGTGGCGCCCCGACGCCCGCGCGCTGCTGGTCGAGCACGAGTACGAGGCGCGCAGCGAGCTGTTCTCGTACGCCCTCGACACCGGGGTACTGACCCGGCTGGAGACCCCGCGCGGCACCGTCGGCGGCGCGACCGCCCGCCCGGACGGCACGGTGGAGTTCCTCTGGTCCTCCGCCGCCGAGCCGTCCGCCGTCCGGTCCACCGCCGGCACGGTCGTCCTGCGGGCGCCGGGCCCGGTGCCGCCGGGCTCGGTCCCGGTCGAGGACGTCTGGGTGGACGGCCCGGGCGGCCGGGTGCACGCGCTGGTCCAGCGCCCGGTCGGCGACGGCCCGTTCCCGACCGTCTTCGACGTCCACGGCGGACCGACCCACCACGACAGCGACTCCTTCGCCGCCGGCCCGGCCGCCTGGCTGGACCACGGCTTCGCGGTGGTCCGGGTCAACTACCGCGGCTCCACCGGCTACGGCCAGGCCTGGACGGACGCGCTGCACGAGCGGGTCGGCCTGATCGAGCTGGAGGACATCGCCGCCGTCCGCGCCTGGGCGGTCGCGAGCGGGCTCGCCGACCCGGAGCGGCTGGTGCTCACCGGCGGCTCGTGGGGCGGCTACCTCACCCTGCTCGGCCTCGGCGTGCAGCCGGAGAACTGGACCCTCGGCGTCGCCGCCGTCCCGGTCGCCGACTACCTGACGGCGTACGACGACGAGATGGAGGCGCTGAAGTCCCTGGACCGCACGCTCTTCGGCGGCACACCGACCGAGGTGCCCGAGCGCTGGACCGCCTCCTCTCCGCTGACCTACGTCGAGCGGGTCCGGGTGCCGGTCTACATCAGCGCCGGGGTGAACGACCCGCGCTGCCCGATCCGGCAGATCGAGAACTACGTGGAGCGGCTGGAGCAGCTGGGCCGGCCGCACGAGGTCTACCGGTACGACGCCGGGCACGGCTCGCTGGTGGTGGAGGAGCGGATCAAGCAGCTGCGGCTGGAGATCGACTTCGTCCGGCGGCACCTGGGCGCGGGGAGCGCCGGGGCGGGTCAGGGCGAGCCGAGCGACGGGGGCAAGGGGTGAGACGTCGGCTGACGCTCATGGGGGTGGGGGTGGCCGGGGCGCTCGCGCTCACCGGCTGCTCGGGTCAGGACGGCAGCGACGCGGCCTGCCCGCCGCCGCTGTCGCCGTCCAGTCGGCCGACGGCGACGGCGACGGCCACCGCGACGACGGCCGCGGCCGGGGCGGCGGGGGGCCCGGCCGTCCGGGCGGTCTTCCGCGCGGCCGACGTCGCGGTGGGCGTGTCGGGTGCGTCGGGCGTGTCAGGTGCGTCAGGTGCGGACGTCACGGCCGTCACGGACGTCACGCGGGCCGACGCCGGTGACGGGGCGGTCGTGCTCGCCTCGTCCAAGTCGTCCGGGTCGAAGTCGTCCGGGTCCAAGGGGTCGAAGAGCTCCAAGAGCGGGCGCAGCACCCGCCACCACACCGACCACTACGACTCGGACGACGACAGCGGGAGCGGCGGCAGCCGGTGCGGCAACCCGCCGCCGACGGTCTCGCCGTCCTCGACCCCGTCCGGCACGCCCTGGTCCCCGCCCGCGGCGACCCCGCACCCGACGCCGGCCGTGCCGACGGCGCCCGTTCTGCCGTCCAAACCGGCCGTCCCCCCGGCGAAGCCCTCACGCTGAGCCCGGCGTCCGGAGGGCTGAGCCCCGCGTCCAGCGAGCCGGGTCCGGAGGGCTGAGCCCGGCGTCCGGAGCGCCGAGCCCGCCCCGGGCGGCCGCTCGCACCCCGGCCGGGGCTACTCCAGGACCGGGTCCAGCCCGAGGGCCCGGTCCTGCTCGGCCTCCGCCTCGCGTCGCACCAGGCGGAACCACATGAAGACGACGAAGCCGCCGAAGACGAACCACTCCAGGGTGTACCCGAGGTTCTGGAACGCCCGCAGGCTGAGGCCGTCGCCGCCCTGCGGCTGCACGGTCGGCACCGGGGTCAGCCCCGCCGGCACGGTGTCCGAGGACACCCAGCCGTCGTACCAGCCGTCGTAGGAGAGCTTGTTGACGAGCGAGGCCTTGTTGATCGTGCCGAGCTGTCCGGCCGGGAGCCCGCCGGGCACGGCGCCGCCGCTGCCGCTGCTCTCGCCGGCCTGCAACCGCCCGGCCACCGTGACCTCGCCGGCCGGCGGCAGCGCCGTGGCGGCCGCGCCCTCGGCGGGCGTGCCCGGCGCCCAGCCGCGAACCACCGCGACGATCCGGCCGTCGTCGGTGCGCAGCGGGGTGAGCACGTAGTAGCCCTGCTTGCCGTCCAGCACCCGGTTGGGTACGAGCAGCTGGTGTTCCTGGTCGAAGGTCCCGGACACCGTCACGGCCCGGCCGACGGTGTCGGTGGTGACCTGCGGCCGGTCGGGGCCGAGCAGTTCGCCGAGCGGCGCGGCCGTGCCGGCGTCGTCCGCCGCCTTGCTGATCTCCTGGTGCGAGGAGACCTTGTCCTCGAACCGGCCGAGCTGCCAGGAGCCGAGCCAGACGCACACCGCCACGGCCGCGACGGCCAGCGCGGTGCCGCTCAGCCAGCGCGGAGTGAGGAGGAACCGGTACACACCCCCCACGGTAACCAGTCCTCACACCCCGCCCGACCACAGGGGCCCCCGCCACGCCCGCCCGGACCGGGGCCGGGCACCGCGGCCGCGGCCCGCACGAGCGGGCCGGCAACCAGCGGCGGGGTCAGTCGGAGGACGGCGAGGTGGACGGCGCCGCGGCCCCGGTCGGGGTGGGCACCGCGACGGCCTGCGGCGCCGTGCGGTAGACCGTGCCCGAGCAGGCGCCCGGCAGGACGACGGAGGCGGCGCTCGGGCTGCCCGGCGCCGGGGTGTGCGCGAGGGTGACGCCGGCCGGCGGCGCGGTGGTGCCGGAGGTCGGGGTGGCCGAGGGGCTCGGCGCCGTGGTCGGGCGCGCCGTCGGGGTGGTGGACGCCGGCGGCGCCCCGGTCGGTGCCGCCGAGGCTCCGATCGCCGGGGCGACGGCGCCCGTGCCGGAGCCCGCGGCCGAGCCGCCCGGTCCGCCGGACCGCAGCGCCTGGGCGCCGCCCGAACCGGAGCTGCCCGGGCCGCTCTGGCCGGCCGTCGCACTGGGCGAGGCGCCGCCCGCGGTCCGGCAGCCGCCGCCGTCCGGCACCCAGCCGAAGTCCACCCGGTAGGCGGCCTGCGGTGCCAGGAGCAGCCCGGGGCCGTCCCCGCCGCCCGGTCGCGGGGCGGGCAGGTCGGTGGCCGGATCGTCCGCCGTGTGGTCGGTCACCCGGATCCGGGACTGGTCCGTCCCGGTGGCCCCGGTCACCGCGACCGAGCCCGGCCCGCCGAGCCGGCAGGTGTGCGCGGAGGTGTTGACCACCGTGAAGTACCCGTAGACCCGCCCGTCGCCGTCGGCCGCGCCGACCCTGGCCGTCCCCTGCCCGAGGTCGCCCCGGAGGCAGAGCGGTACGGGCACGTCGTCGCCCCCGCCGGTGCTGGAGGCGCTGGGCCGGGCGGACGCGCCCGCCCCGGCGTCGGCGCTGCTGGCTCCCGGGCGCGGCGTGGTGCTCGCCGAGCCGGACGGGCTGCCGGCGCCCGGCGAACCACTGACCTCGGGGTGCGGCAGCGCGTTCGCGCCTGCGGCGTCGTTGCCGGCCGTACCGCCCTCGACGGTGGCCGAGGGCGTCGCGCCGGACGCGCCGGGGCTGCCGGGGCCGCCGGAGAGTCCGAGGTGGTCGTCGTCGTGCAGGGCCGGCAGGCCGACCGCCACCGCGACCGCCAGTGCGGCGGCCGCCGTCCAGGCGCCGCGCCGGGCGGCCCGCCGCCGGGGTACCGCGCGGCGGATCCGGTGCAGTCCGGCGGGGTCGGGCTGCACCTCGGCCACGGCGCGCTGCAGCAGCACGCGGACCAGCAGCTCGTCGGTGTCGAGCCCGTCGGTGGGCGGCCCGTCGGGCTTCGGGGCGAGCGCGTCGGGGCCCAGCGCCTTCGGACCGGGTGCGTCAGGAACGGGTGCGTCAGGACCGGGAGCCTTCGGGCCGAGCGCCTTCGGCCCGCGCACGTCAGGGCCGTCCGCTCTCGGGCTCTGCGCGATCGGGCCGTTCCCGTCCGGGCCACCGCCCGTACCGATCCGGTCGTCAGCCATGCCCGGCCTCCAGCTGGACCCGCAGCGCGGCGATCCCTCGCGAGCCGTAGGCCTTCACCGAGCCGAGCGAGATGCCCAAAGTATCCGCGACCTGTGCCTCCGTCATGTCCACGAAGTAACGGAGCACCAGAACCTCCCGCTGACGACGTTGCAGACCACGCAGCGCGGCCTTCAACTGGTCGCGCTCCAGCGCATCGTAGGCTCCTTCTTCTGCACTGGCCATGTCAGGCATCGGCTTCGGCAGCAGCCGCAGGCCGAGGATCCGCCGTCGCAGCGTGGAGCGGGACAGGTTGACCACGGTCTGCCGCAGGTAGGCGA
Source organism: Kitasatospora sp. NPDC001603 (assembly GCF_040298365.1). NCBI lineage: Bacteria > Bacillati > Actinomycetota > Actinomycetes > Kitasatosporales > Streptomycetaceae > Kitasatospora > Kitasatospora sp. NPDC001603. The sequence goes on along the minus strand of NZ_JBEPAA010000015.1, from coordinate 111,442 downwards.
GCGTCTTCTCCGGCTCGCGCACCCGGCGGCGTGCCGAATGCACCCGGATGAACGCCTCCTGGACCACATCCTCACAGGTCGAGAGGTCGTCGAGGAGCAGCGCCGCCAGCCGCAACAGGGAGCGGTAGTGGGCCTGGTACGTCTCGGTGAGCAGGTCCTCGCTGGTACCCGCGCCGGTACCGGCGCCGGAGCCCGCCGTGCCGGGTGCGACCGCCGTCATCTGGCTGTCTTCCGGCCTATCCGCAGGCCGCTGGGCACGCGGCGAGAACGTCACCACGGCCGCTGCCGAGATGCCCGCCCCTGCCCCCACCATCACGTTCGCCACGCCCGTTGGACACTCGATCCCCTGTCATGGTTGCCCCAGCCCACGGAACATTCTCGCGTACGGGCGGCGGCCCGCTCCAGGGGATTCCGGCGGATTGGGCAAGTGACCTCCGAAGGACCGCAGAAGGCGCACGGAATCTCACGACGTCTCACGGTTCTCGCCGCTTTCGGAGCCCGTCCGGCCCCGACCCGGTCCCGCTCCGATCCCGCCCCGATCCCGTCCCGGTCGTCGCTGGAGCCTTACGGAGGGGCACGGTCCCTTCCCGTCCCCGGCCCCCTACCGGTCTCACGGTCGGTTCCGTTCCGACGGTTCATCCGGCCCCCGCGTCGTCCGGCGTCACCCGCGTCCGCCCGGCCGTCCGGGGCCACGCGGCCCCGCCCCGGCCCACGGCGCGTCAGACGAGGAGTTCGCCCGCCACCAGCTCGGCGATCTGCAGGGCGTTGAGCGCCGCGCCCTTGCGCAGGTTGTCTCCGCAGAGGAACAGGTCCAGCGCCGCCGGGTCGTCCAGCGCCCGCCGCACCCGCCCGACCCAGACCGGATCGGTGCCGACCACGTCGTTCGGGGTGGGGAACTCCCCGGCCGCCGGGTCGTCGTACAGCACCACGCCGGGGGCGTCACGGAGGATCTGCTGGGCGTGCTCCTGGGTGACCTCGCGCTCGAAGACCGCGTGCACGGCCAGCGCGTGGGTGCGCACCACCGGGATGCGGACGCACGTCGCGGAGACCCGCAGGGCCGGCAGGCCGAGGATCTTGCGCGACTCGTCGCGGAGCTTCAACTCCTCGGACGACCAGCCGCCGTCCATCAGCGCGCCCGCCCAGGGCACCGCGTTGAGCGCCAGCGGGGCGGCGAACGGGCCGTGGTCGGCGATCACGGCACGCAGGTCGCCGGTCTGCTCGCCGACCTCGGTGCCCGCCACCAGCGCGACCTGGGCGCGCAGCGCGTCCACCCCGGAGCGGCCCTCGCCGGAGGCCGCCTGATAGGAGGCGACCACCAGTTCGCTGAGCCCGTACTCGGCGTGCAGCGCGCCGATCGCGGCGATCATCGCCAGGGTGGAGCAGTTGGGACCGGCCACGATGCCGCGCGGCCGCATCCGGGCCGCCGCCGCGTTGACCTCGGGGACGACCAGCGGGACGTCCCCGTCCATCCGGAACGCGCCGGAGTTGTCGACCACCACGACGCCCTTGGCGGCGGCGATCGGTGCCCACCGGGCGGAGACCTCGTCGGGCACGTCGAACAGCGCGACGTCGATCCCCTCGAAGGCCTCCTCGGTGAGCGGGAGCACCTCGACGGACTCCCCGCGCACGGTCAGCTTGCGGCCGGCCGAGCGCGGGGAGGCGACGAGGCGCACCTCGCCCCAGATGTCCTGACGGAGGGAGAGCAGGCCGAGCAGCACCTCGCCGACCGCGCCGGTGGCGCCGACGACGGCGAGGTTCGGCCGGCGGGTCATCGCCCGGTGCCCCCGTAGACGACCGCCTCGTCCGACTCGCTGTCCAGCCCGAAGGCGCTGTGGACGGCGCGCACGGCCTCGTTGACGTCGTCGGCCCGGGTGACGACCGAGATGCGGATCTCCGAGGTGGAGATCAGCTCGATGTTGACGCCGGCCTCGGAGAGCGCCTCGAAGAAGGTCGCGGTGACCCCCGGGTTGGAGCGCATGCCGGCGCCGACCAGGGAGATCTTGCCGATCGCGTCGTCGTAGCGCAGCGACTCGTAGCCGATGCCCTCCTTGACCCGGCCGAGCGCGTCGATGGCCTTCTGGCCCTCGGTCTTCGGCAGCGTGAAGGAGATGTCGGTCAGCCCGGTCGCGGCGGCCGAGACGTTCTGCACCACCATGTCGATGTTGACCTCGGCGTCGGCGATGGCGCGGAAGATGCGCGCCGCCTCGCCCGGCTTGTCCGGCACGCCGACGACCGTGACCTTGGCCTCGGAAGTGTCGTGGGCGACTCCGGAGATGATGGCCTGCTCCATCTCGCCCCCTTCGGGCTGGTTCGGGTTGTCGTTGCTGACGATCGTCCCGGGAAGACCCGAGAAGGACGAGCGTACGTGAATCGGGATGTTGTAGCGCCGCGCGTACTCCACGCAGCGGTCGAGCAGCACCTTGGAGCCGGACGAGGCCAGCTCCAGCATGTCCTCGTAGGCGATCCAGTCGATCTTGCGGGCCTTCTTCACCACGCGCGGGTCGGCGGTGAACACGCCGTCCACGTCGGTGTAGATCTCGCAGACCTCGGCCCGGAGGGCCGCGGCGAGGGCGACGGCGGTGGTGTCCGAGCCGCCGCGACCGAGCGTGGTGATGTCCTTGCCGGTCTGCGAGACGCCCTGGAATCCGGCCACGATCGCGATGTTGCCCTCGTCCAGGGCGGTGCGGATGCGGCCCGGCGTCACGTCGATGATGCGCGCCTTGTTGTGGACGGAGTCGGTGATGACACCGGCCTGGCTGCCCGTGAAGGACTGGGCCTCGTGACCCAGGGATTTGATCGCCATGGCCAGCAGCGCCATGGAGATGCGCTCTCCAGCGGTCAGCAGCATGTCGAACTCACGGCCGGCAGGGAGGGGTGACACCTGCTCCGCGAGTTCGATGAGCTCGTCCGTCGTGTCGCCCATCGCGGACACCACGACGACGACCTCATGGCCGGCCTTCTTGGCGTCAACGATTCGACGGGCCACGCGCTTGATGCCCTCGGCATCCGCAACGGATGAGCCGCCGTACTTCTGCACGACAAGGCCCACGTGCGCTCCTCGACTTGTGTCGTTTCCGGGGGCTCTGGGCCCCCGCACCCCCGGGTGGCGGGGGTTGTGCGGTCCGCGCCAGTCTACCGAGCGGGGGTGCCGCGACTGCCGCTTTCCATATGATGAGACGCCCGTTTCAGCAGGTGGGCGGCGGTTCGGAGGTGGCGACCGGCAGGTCTGCGGGCTTTCCGGTGCGGCCCCGGAGAATCGGCGGACGAACGGACGGCGGCCCCGGGGTTTTCCCTTCCACCGGAATCCCTGAGGCGTCCGTCACAGTCCGTTCCCGCCCGTTCCCCGCCTCCGGCGCTGCCCGTCACCGTGCGCCTGTGCTGCCCGTCACCGTGCGCCTGTGCTGCCCGCACTGCTCGTGCCGCCCGTCGTACGGCTGCCCGGTCCGCTACCGGCCCAGGCCCAGCTCGGCCGCCATCAGGTCGCCGGCCTGCTGCTCCAGCTGCTCGTCGGTGAGCCCGTCGTCGTCGGTGTCCGCACCGTCCGGCACCGCCCCGATCGGGCTGTCCAGCCGGACGTGGGCGATCAGCGACTGCAGCGCCCGCAGCACCGCCGAGCAGGTCGTGCCCCAGTTGGAGAGGTACGAGAACTGCCACCACCAGAGCGCCTCGCTGACCCGCCCCTCGCGGTAGTGGGTGAGACCGTGCTGGAGCTCGCTGACCACGCCGGCCAGGTCGTCCGAGATCCGGAAGGCGTTCGGCTTCTCCGGCGGCCCGTACGGGTCGAAGACCTCGTGGTAGACATCGATCGGCGCGAGGAGCACGGCCAACCGCTCGCGCAGCTGCTCGCTGTCCGGCTCCGGACCGGTGTCGGGCTCGAAGCGGTCCTCCGGGACGACGTCCTCGATCGCGCCGAGCCGACCGCCGGCCAGCAGCAGCTGCGAGACCTCCAGGAGGAGCAGCGAGACGGCGCTACCGGGCTCGTCGCCCTTGGCGACCTCGGTGACGGCGAGTACGAAGCTCTCCACCGAGTCCGCGATCTGCACCGCGAAGTCGTCCGGCTCCGAGCCGTGCGCATGGACGTGCGGGGCGGGCCGGTCCTGCTGCGGGCCTGCCTGGTGGGGCGTGTGGGGCTGCTGGTTGATCGTCCGGTCAGACATCGAGCAGTCGTCTCCCTTCGAAGGCGCGGCCGAGGGTCACTTCGTCCGCGTACTCCAGATCCCCGCCGACGGGCAGACCGCTCGCCAGCCGGGTCACCTTCAGGCCCATCGGCTTGCAGAGCCGGGCCAGATAGGTGGCGGTCGCCTCCCCCTCCAGGTTGGGGTCGGTGGCCAGGATCAGCTCGGTGACCGTGCCGTCCGCGAGACGCGCCAGCAGCTCGCGGATCCGCAGGTCGTCCGGGCCGACGCCCTCGATCGGGCTGATCGCGCCGCCCAGTACGTGGTACCGGCCGCGGAACTCGCGGGTGCGCTCGATCGCGACGACGTCCTTGGGCTCCTCGACCACGCAGATCACCGCGAGGTCGCGGCGCGGGTCGAGACAGACGCGGCACTGCTCGGCCTCCGCGACATTGCCGCAGGTCGCGCAGAACCGGACCTTGTCCTTGACCTCCAGCAACGAGTGCGCCAGCCGGCGGACGTCGGTGGGGTCTGCCTGCAGGATGTGGAAGGCGATCCGCTGCGCGCTCTTGGGCCCGACGCCGGGCAGCCTGCCCAGTTCGTCGATCAGGTCCTGAACCACGCCCTCGTACACGTCGCGCCTTCCCTCAGGGGTCTGTGGTGCACCGGTTGCCCGATGTCCCGGTGCCATCATCCAACGAATCGGGCGCCGGGCACACCGCCCGACGCCCTACTCCCGCATAAATCACACAGGTCTTTTATCTGAACTTCAGACCTTCATGACTTCGGTCTTTCCGCCCCGATTCGGCCATCAGACCAGGTCAGAACGGCAGACCGGGGATTCCGCCGCCGCCCAGGCCCTGGGTCAGCGGGCCCATCCGCTCGGCCTGCAGCTTCTGCGCCGCCTGGTTGGCGTCCCGGACGGCCGCGAGGACCAGGTCGGCCAGGGTCTCGGTGTCCTCCGGGTCGACGGCGGCCGGCGCGATGGCCAGGGCCACCAGCTCACCGGCGCCGGTCACGGTGGCCTCGACCAGGCCACCGCCCGCCGAACCGTTCACCTTCGTCTCGGCCAGCTCCTGCTGCGCCTGGGCGAGGTCCTGCTGCATCTTCTGCGCCTGCTTGAGCAGCTGCTGCATGTTGGGCTGGCCACCACCGGGGAACACGGCTCACTCCTTGCGTTCTGCGTCCGTCGTGCTTCGCTTCGTCCTGGCACGCCTGCGCCGACCGCGCCGCCGGCCGTGCCGGCCGGGCGTCGCGCGGACGTCGCCGCGTCGTCGCACCGAGCCTACGTGCTACCGGTGCCGGGCGTCCGATCGGTCACCGGCCGGGTCCCGCTCGGGCCGCCGACTCGCCGGCCGCCCCCTGCCGGCGCGCCGCCCGCCCGCCGGTCAGTTCCCGCCGTGGCGGATCTCCTGCAGCACCGTCGCGCCCAGCTCGCGGATGATCAGCTCCTGGCCGGAGAACGTCTCCTCCTTGAGCTCCGGATCGTCCTCCTCCGGGATGTCGTCCTCCAGCGCGACCGAGTGCGCCGGCCGCCCGGCCGGCGGCGCCGACGGGGCCTGCACCGGCGGAGGAACCGGCGCGGGCGGCATCGCAGGGGGCGTGGCCATCGGTGTGGGCGCCGGTACGGGCGCCGGAGCGGCGGCCTGAACCGCAGGCGCGGGCGCCGCCGGACGCGCCGGTGGGGCGCCCCAGCCGCCGGTGGAACCACCGGGGCTGCCCGGGTTGCCGGAGCCGCTGCCGCCGGGATTCCCGCCCCCGGCGCCGCCGGTCCCGCCCGAGCCGCCCGACGGGTCGATGATGCACTCGATCCGCCAGTCCACACCGAGCGCGTCCGCCAGCGCCTGGCGCAGTACGTCGTCGCTGTTGCTGCTGACGAAGCTGTCCCGCGCGCCCGCGTTGATGAAGGACACCTGGAGCACGCTGCCGTCGAACCCGGCCACCTGGCCGTTCTGGCTGAGCAGGATCCAGGTGAAGCGGCGGCGGTTCTTCACCGCCTCCAGGATCTGCGGCCACATCTGCCGGACCTGCCCGGCCCCCTGCTGGGCGGCGCCCGACGGCTGCCCGCCGCCGGGCGCGGCGGCCGGAGCGGAGGCGGGCGCGGCCACCGGGGCGGCCTGGACCGGCGCGGGAGCCTGCTGCACGGGCGGCGCCGCCACCGGGGCGGGCGCACCCCCGCCCGGGGAGAAGCTGCGCGGGATCGGCCACGCACCCGGCGCGGGCGCTGCCGGAGCGGCGGCCTCCTGCGCCGGGGCCGCGGGCGCTGCCGGCGCCTGCACCGGGACGGCCTCCGCCTGGGGGGCCTGCACGGCGGGAGCCCCCAGGGCAGGCGCGTGCATCACAGGGGTCTGCATCGGGGGCTGCATGGCGGGAGCCTGCATGGCGGGAGCCTGCATCGGGGCCGCGAAGCCCCCGGTGGCCGCCCGGCGCTCCAGCTTGTCCAGCCGAGCCTGCAACGACAGCTCGTCGCTGTACGCGCCCGGCAGCATCACCCGGGCGCAGATCAGCTCCAGCTGCAACCGGGGCGCCGCGTTCCCGCGCATCTCGGTCAGCCCGGTGTTGACGATGTCCGCGGCCCGGCTGAGCTCGGCCGCGCCGAACGCGTCCGCCTGCGCCTGCATCACCGCGACCCGGTCCGCCGGGGCGTCGATCAGCCCCTTCTCCCCGGCGTCCGGCACCGTGGCCAGGATCACCAGGTCCCGGAGCCGCTCCAGCAGGTCGGTCACGAACCGGCGCGGATCGTGACCGCCCTCGACCACCCGGTCGATCACCTGGAACACCGTCGCGCCGTCCTGCCCCGCGAAGGCGTCCACCACCTCGTCCAGCAGCGCGGAGTCCGTGTACCCGAGCAGCGCGGTCGCCATCTGGTAGGTCACACCGCCCTCGGTCGCACCCGCGAGCAGCTGGTCCATCACCGACATCGAGTCACGCACCGACCCGGCCCCGGCCCGGACCACCAGCGGGAAGACGGAGTCCTCCACCTGGATCTGCTCCCGGCCGCAGACCTCCGCCAGGTAGTCGCGCAGCGTGCCGGGCGGCACCAGCCGGAACGGGTAGTGGTGCGTCCGGGAGCGGATCGTCCCGATCACCTTCTCCGGCTCCGTGGTCGCGAAGATGAACTTGAGGTGCTCCGGCGGCTCCTCCACCACCTTCAGCAGCGCGTTGAAGCCGGCCGAGGTCACCATGTGCGCCTCGTCCAGGATGAAGATCTTGTACCTGCTGTGCACCGGCGCGAAGAACGCGCGCTCCCGCAGCTCACGGGCATCGTCCACACCACCGTGCGAGGCGGCGTCGATCTCGATGACGTCGATCGAACCGGGCCCGCCCGTCGCCAGGTCACGGCAGGACTGGCACTCACCGCACGGCGTCGGCGTCGGCCCCTGCGCGCAGTTCAGGCAGCGGGCCAGGATGCGCGCGCTCGTCGTCTTCCCGCAGCCGCGCGGGCCGCTGAACAGGTAGGCGTGGTTGACCCTGTTGTTGCGCAGGGCCTGCTGGAGCGGAGCGGTCACGTGCTCCTGCCCGATGACCTCGGCGAAAGTCTCGGGGCGATAGCGGCGGTACAGGGCTAGGGACACACCACCGACGATATCGGGACGAGCCGACAAACGCGTCGCCCCTCAACGGCCCCCGCCCGCCCCCGGGAACGCAAAGACCCCCCGCGCACCCGCCAGAGCCCTCCTACCCTTGCTGCCTTCCGGCCCTGGGGGGGTTCAGAGAGATAACGCCACACGAGGGGCTGACACCCACAGTACCGGATCCCGGCCCCCGTCCTCCACCACCCACCCTCCCCGCCCCCGCTCCGCGATCCGCAGGCCACACCCCCGGACCACCCTCGACATACGTGGTCGCAACCACCCCCGAACATGTACTAAGCTCTCCCACGGAGGATTCGCCTAGAGGCCTAGGGCGCACGCTTGGAAAGCGTGTTGGGGGCAACCCCTCACGAGTTCGAATCTCGTATCCTCCGCCGGCAGAAGGCCCGGACCGCATCGCGGTCCGGGCCTTCGTCGTTCATCGCGTCCTCCGCGAGGGGGACGAAGGGCCCCGACCGGTGTGCGGTCGGGGCCCTCGTCATGTCGCGGCTGCCGTCGTCCGCTCCGGGGATTGACCCATGGAACAGGTGGTGGAGTGCACCATATGAGCGGTCTCTGGGGGTCCTAGATTCGTTGGTGTGAGCAGCACGAGGCGCCCGGAGGTGTGGGTGGCGGCCGTGCTGTCGTTCTTCCGGCCCCCTACTCGAAAGCAGGCTTCGCCATGCCTTCGTCCAGCCCCGCGCCCACGTCCGCGCGTCTCGGTCTCACGCTGGCGCTGCTCGCGTTCGCCCAGCTGATCATCTCGATCGACTACAACATCGTGTACGTCGCCCTGCCGGACATCGGCTCCTCGCTCGGCTTCTCGCCGCAGAGCCTGCAGTGGGTGATCAGCGGATACGCCGTCGCGTTCGGCGGGTTCCTGCTGCTCGGCGGGCGGGCGAGCGACCTGTTCGGGCCGCGCCGGATGTTCGCGCTCGGGCTCGCGCTGTACGCCGGGGCCTCCCTGCTCGGCGGGCTCGCGACCGGGCCCGGCCTGCTCGTCGCCGCGCGGGCGGTCCAGGGGGCCGGGGGCGCGTTCCTCTTCCCCGCCACGCTCACCCTGGTGTCCACGAGCTTCGCCGAAGGCCGGGACCGCAACCGGGCGTTCGCCGTCTGGGGCACCGCCGGCGGCAGCGGGATGATCCTCGGGTCGCTGCTCGGCGGCGTCCTGACGGAGTCGTTCGGCTGGGCCTCGGTGTTCTTCGTCAACGTTCCGCTGGCGGGCGCCGCCGCGCTGCTGGCCTTCGTGCTGATCGCTCCCGACCTGCCCCGCGCCGCCGGCCGCTCGTTCGACCTGGCCGGTGCGGCCACCTCGACCGTCGGCAGTACCGCCCTGGTCTTCGCGCTCGTCCAGGGCCCGGAGGCCGGCTGGACCTCCGCGGTCGTGCTGACCGCCACGGCGGTGGGCGCCGCCCTGCTCGCGGCCTTCGTCGTGATCGAGCGCCGCAGTGCCGATCCGCTGCTGCCGCTGCGCCTGTTCGGCAACCGGAACCTTGCGACCGGCACCCTGGTGACCTTCCTCTACATGGCGACCTTCGGCACCCTGCTGTACTTCCTCACCGTGTACTTCCAGACCGTGCACGGCTACGACGCGCTGAGCACCGGCCTCGCCTTCCTCGTCCCGATGGCCGCCATCGCCGTGGGGTCGCAGACCGCCGGGCGGCTGGCGACCCGGTTCGGCATCCGTCCCGTCCTCGTCGCGGCCCTGCTCCTCGGTGGTGCGGGTGCCGTGCTCGTCGGGGCCACCATGTCCACCGGCGGCTCGTACGGGGCGCTCGTCCCCGGGCTGGTCGTCCTGGGCCTCGGCCAGGGTGCCGGGTACACGCTGATGTTCGGCGCGGCCGCGCTCGGGGTCCCGGCGCGGGAGCAGGGCATCGCCTCGGGTGTCGCCTCCACGAGCCAGCAGGTCGGCGGGGCGGTCGGTCTCGCGCTCCTGGTGGCCGTCGCCAACTCCACCGTCGCCGAGGGCCTTTCGGGCGACGCACTGCGCGCCGCCAGTGCCGACGGGCTGCGTACCGCGGTGTACCTGGCAGCGGCCGGGATCGCGCTCACCGCGCTCGTGGCGCTGCGGCTGGAGAAGCCGGCGAAGGCACCGAAGGCAACCGGGGCAGCGGCCGCCGGCCCGGCCCCCGTCGTGCACGTCTGACATCCATGGGAGCAGCACCTCCGGCACCTCTGACGGACGCCCCGGTACGACTTCGCGCGGTGCCGCCCTCCCGGGGCGGCACCGCGCGTTTCCGCCCTCCGGCCCGGGCACGCCGGACGGGCCCGGCGCTCCGGTCGCACCGGGCGCGGCAGTGGCCCGGATCACAGGCCCGCTTGCCGGGTGGGCGAAATGGAGGGACCCGCGCAGTGGTTGACACCTGAACATCGCACCCGCCGTCCGACCCCGAGGGAACCCCATGACCAGCACCGCGTCCTCCGCCTCCCGTGCGGCCGAGCTGCTCGCGCGGCCCGTCGAGCTGAACGGGCTGACCGTCCCCAACCGCATCGTGATGGCGCCGATGACGCGCCAGTTCTCGCCGGGCGGCGTGCCCGGCGAGGACGTCCGGGCGTACTACGCCCGGCGGGCCGCCGCCGGGGTGGGGCTGATCCTCACCGAGGGGACGTACATCGGCCACGAGTCGGCCGGGCAGAGCGACCGGGTGCCGCGGTTCCACGGGGAGGAGCAGCTGGCGGGGTGGGCCGAGGTCGCCGCGGCCGTGCACGCGGCGGGCGGCACGATCATGCCGCAGCTGTGGCACATCGGCATGGTGCGCAAGCAGGGCGACCCGCCGTTCGCCGACGCCCCCGCCATCGGCCCCTCCGGCCTGCGGATCGACGGTACCGAGGGCACCGGCAGGGCGATGACCAGGAGCGACCTGGACGACGTCATCGGCGCTTTCGCCGAGGCCGCCGCGGCCGCCGAGCGGATCGGCTTCGACGGCATCGAGCTGCACGGCGCCCACGGCTACCTGCTCGACCAGTTCCTCTGGGCGGGGACGAACCGGCGGACGGACGCCTACGGTGGCGACCCGGTCGCCCGGACGAAGTTCGCGGCCGAGATCGTGGCCGCCGTCCGGGAAGTGGTGTCGCCGGAGTTCCCGGTGGTCTTCCGCTACTCGCAGTGGAAGCAGGAGGCCTACGAGGCCAGGCTCGCGGAGAGCCCGGAGGAGCTGGCGGACATCCTGACCCCGCTCGCCGAGGCCGGCGTCGACGTCTTCCACGCCTCCACCCGCCGCTACTGGCTGCCGGAGTTCGAGGGCTCGGACCTGAACCTGGCGGGCTGGACCAGGAAGCTCACCGGGCGGCCCGCGATCACCGTCGGCTCGGTCGGCCTCGACGGCGACGTCATCCGCAGTTTCGCGGGTGAGGGTGCCACCGTGCAGGGCATCGACAACCTCCTCGACCGGCTGGAGCGCGACGAGTTCGACCTGGTCGCCGTCGGCCGGGCGCTGCTCCAGGACCCGCAGTGGGCGGCGAAGGTCCTCGCCGGCCGCTTCGACGAGCTGAAGCCGTACGACGTGTCGGCCCTGGCGACGCTGAGCTGACGTTCAGTCATGTCCCGTGCCCGCCGACCGCGTCACAGCGGGTGGCGGGCACGGCCGTGGCGGCCGCCGGTCTCACGCGGCGCGGGCGGTGCGGCGGTAACTGCCGGGCGGCTGCCCGTACTCGCGCTTGAACGCCTTGGCGAAGGCGTACTCGGAGCCGTAGCCGGTCCGGGCGGCGACGGCGGTCAGCGGGGCCTCGGACTCGCGCAGCAGGGTCGCCGCGGTGGTCAGGCGCCAGCGGGTCAGATAGGCCATCGGCGGTTCGCCGACGAGCGTACTGAAGCGGCGGGCGAAGGCCGCGCGGGAGAGTCCGGCCCGGCCGGCCAGCGACTCGACGGTCCACGGCGCCGCGGGGGCCTCGTGGATGGCGGTCAGCGCCGGGGCGACGGCGGAGTCGCCGAGCGCGGCGGCCCAGCCGGCGGCCGCCGCGGGGGGCTGGTCCTCGAACCAGGCGCGCAGGATGTAGAGGAGCAGCGAGTCGATCAGGGCGGGGACGATCCCGGCCGAACCGATCCGCGGCTTCTCCAGCTCGGTGCCGAGGAGTTGGACCGCCGCGCTGAGCTCGGGGTGGCGGCCGTGCCGGGTGGGCAGGTGGATGACCGCCGGCAGTTGGCGGACCAGCGGGTGCGGACGCCCCTGGTCGAGGTGGTAGTTGCCGCACAGCAGGCTGGTGCGGGGGCCGTCGCCGCCCAGGGTGACCATGCCGATCGGTGAACCCGGCCGGTACTGGTCGGGCCGCTCGGCCTCGGCCGGGGTGGCGGGGTGGTCGGCGAGGATGTGGCCGCGGCCGTCGCGCAGGAAGACCACGTCGCCGGGGCTGAGCGCGATCGGCTCCGCGCCGGGCGCGTCCTCCAGCGGGACCAGCCAGCACGTCCCGTACAGCACCACGTGGAACCCGGCCCCGGCGACCGGGGGGAGGCGCAGGCCCCAGGGGGCGCGGCCCTCGGTGCGTACGGACGTGGGCTGCCCCGTCCGCATCGAGCTCAGCGCCTCGGTCAGGATGTCCAACGCCTTCCCCCCGCTTCCCCGTTCGTCCGATGTGTCCGGCACATCCGGCCCATCCCGAATATCCGGCACGTCCGGCCCTCCACTGTAGGACCGCGCTCAGGCGACGGTGAGGACGACCTTGCCCTGCACCCGGCCGGACCCGACCAGCTCGTGGGCCTTGGCGGCCTCGTCGAGCGGAAAGGTCTCGCTGACGTGCGGGCGGACACGGCCCGCGTCGACGAGTGCGGCGATGGCCTCCAGCGAGGCGTAGTCGGGCTCGACCGAGATGCCCGCGAAGTGCCGGCCGACGGCCTCGATCCGGGCGGCGAGCTCCTGGTTCCAGTGCTCCATGATGCTGACCAGGGTGCCGCCGGGGCGCAGGACGGCCAGGGCGCGGTCGCCCTCGGAGGAGGAGTCGAAGACGACGTCGACGTCGCGGACCGCCTCGGTGTAGTCGGTGGTCCGGTAGTCGATCACCTCGTCGGCGCCCAGGCCGCGAACGAACGCGTGCTTGGCCTCGCTCGCCAGGGCGATCACATGGGCTCCCCGGGCCTTGGCGATCTGCACGGCGAAGTGGCCGACGCCGCCGGCCGCGCGGTGGATCAGGACCCGCTGGCCCTCGGTCACCCCGGCCGCGTCGACCAGGCCCTGCCAGGCGGTCAGGGCGGCGAGCGGGAGGGCGGCGGCGTGCACGTGGTCGATCGTGGCGGGCTTGCGGGCCACCTGACGCGAGGGAACGGCGATGTACTCGGCGTACCCGGTGGCGGCGCGGGGGAAGAACGGCATGCCGTACACCTCGTCGCCCGCCTTGAACCGGGCGCCCGGGCCGGCCTCCTCGACGACGCCCGAGATGTCCCAGCCGACGCCGAACGGCGGCTCGCCCAGCAGCGGGTAGGCCCCCGACCGGACGGCCACGTCGACCGGGTTGACCCCGCTCGCGTGGACCCGGACGAGGACCTCGCCGCCGAGCGGGGTGGGGCGGTCGATCTCGACGGTCTCCAGGACCTCGGGGCCGCCGAAGGACTGCTGGGTGACTGCGCGCATGGGAGGACTGCCTTCCTGGCTCGCCCGGCCCTCGTGCGGACCGGTTCTCGTTGTCCCCAACCCTAGGAAGGTCCGACGAGCCGATGAATATCCTTCAGTCTTCGGAAGATGTCCCAGCGTCTCGTGCGGCGGGCGCTCCGCTCCACGGCGACCGGACCAGCCCGCGACTGCTGAAATCACGGCAATTGACCCGCCATCATGCTGCTGGAATGCACTGCTCCACCGGTCTTCCGAATCGCTAGATTCATGGTCATGACGAACGCCGCCGCAGCCGCGCCGACCACCACGCCCACTGCCGCCCTCGGCACCCCCCACACCCCCGGCACCCCCGGCACCCCCGGCACCCCCGCCGCCCCCGGCACCCCCCACACCCCCGCCGCCCGGCCTCCCCGGATCAACTTCGCCAAGGCCGCCCCGGCCGCCTTCAAGGCCCTGATCGGCTTCGACGCCGCCGCCCGCGAGGGCCTCGACCCGGCGCTCGTCGAGCTGGTCCAGATCCGCGCCTCGCAGCTCAACGGCTGCGCGTACTGCCTGCACCTGCACACCTCGGACGCCCGCAAGGCCGGCGAGAGCGAGGAGCGGCTGCACCTGGTCGCCGTCTGGCGGGACGCCGCGCACTTCTTCACCGCGCAGGAGCAGGCCGCCCTCGCGCTGACCGAGGCCGTCACGCTGATCGGCCAGGCCGGCCTGCCCGACGACGTCTACGCCCGGGCCGCCGCGCAGTTCACCGAGGAGGAGCTGGCCCGGCTGCTGGCCCTGGTCCTCACCATCAACACCTGGAACCGGATCGCGCTCAGCACCGCCAAGGTCCCCGGTACCGACGAGCGGGCGGCGCACTGACCGCCCCGTCGCGGCGAGCCACCGTCGACCCGAGGGCCCGGCCCCACCCCCGTCGGGGCCGGGCCCTCGGCCGCACCCGGTCCGGTGACCGGGCGGAACGGGCGGCACCTGGCTCAGAGGTGCCCGAGGACGGAGCGGACGGCCAGCTCGACGGCCGCGCGCGACTCGTCCGTCGGGTCGACGGTGTCGAACCCGTGGTGGCCGTGCGGGACGTCGATCACCTGGAGGTCCGTGTCCCGTGCCTCGGCGGCGGCCACGAACTCCTCGACCGTCGCGGCGATCTCCGTGACCTCCAGGCCCACCCGGGTCAGGACGACGGGCAGCCGCCCGACCCCGGCCAGCGCGTCCACCGGGCGGAACCGGCTGTCCACGCCCTGCCAGCCGGGCAGCGGCGCGAGGATCGGGTAGGTCACGGCGAGGCAGCGCAGCCAGGACGGGGGCGCGGAGAGCCAGTCCGCCGAGAGCGGGCCGCCGCCGGAGAAGAACCAGAGGGCGATGCGGTCGCCGTCGACGCGCGGGTCGGCGCGGAGCAGTTCGACGGCCTCGGCGACGTCCGCGGCGGCGAGCGGGTAGTCGGCGAGCGAGTGCAGGCGGTGGTCCAGGGTCGCGCCGATCACGCCCTGGCTCGCCGCGTACCGGCCGTAGCCGACGTAGGTCGTCCAGTCCCGTGGGGTGGGCCGCAGGGTCTCGGGGACGGGGCCGCCGTGGACGAACAGCACCGCCGGACGCGGCGCGGCGGACGCGTCGCTCGCACCGGCCGTACCGGCCGCACCGGCCGGGTTGGCGCCGGCCGCACCGGCGCCGTCCGGGTCCGCCGGCAGGTAGAGGTCGACCCGGCCGATCCGCTCACGGGTCTGCTCGGGCACGTCCAGCACGAACGGGCGCAGGTAGCCCGGCAGTTCCTGGGCGGGCGCCGCCGCCAGCCGGTGCCCCTCGCCGGCCGCGGCGCCGAGCAGGAGCTCGGCCAGCTCGTCCGGACGGGAGAGCATCGGCCAGTGGCCGGTGTCCAGGTCGAAGAAACTCACCCGGGGGTCGGCGAGGGCCTTGAACTGCGGCATGCCCAGCGTCATCAGGCCTTCCAGCTTGGCGATGCTCATCCCGCTCTCCGTGCAGAAGATGCCGGAGGTCGGCACGGTGGCGAGGGCCCCCGAGAGCCTGAGCGGCTGGGTGAAGGTGGCACTCGGCTGCGGCGAGGCGAGACCGGTCAGCCGGGCCAGCGCCTCCTCCGAGAGCCCGGCGGTGCTGCCCCAGCGCTGCCACCCGTCGGCGGCCGGCGGGTCGATCCACCCGGTCCCGCCGTCCCGGTCCGCCGGGTCGAGCAGCCGCCGGCGGACCTCCTCGTCCGGGACCAGCTGAACGGCGGCGTCACCGTCCTGGGGCAGGCCGGCGTCCAGGTAGACGATCCGGGCGATCCGCTCCGGGCGCCGGTCGGCCGCGCCCAGCACGGGGTGGATGCCGTAGTCGTGGCCGACGATCACCAGCTCCGTCCCCTCCACCCCGTCGATCAGCCGCACCACGTCCTCGATGTGCGTCCCCAGCCCGGTGTCCGGACCGGCCTCCTCGCGGCGCTCCCCCAGCCCGGTGAGCGTCGCCGGGTACACCTCGGCCCCGGACTCCTCCAGCCTGGCGGCCACCTCCCGCCACACCTCTCCACCGGTGAAGGGCCCCGACACCAGCACGAACGCCGTCATGATCGTCTCCTTGCGCGGATCGTCCCCGCAGGCGGCCCGCCGGCCGCCCGCGTACACCGGTACGGTAGGAACTCCCCCTGAGGGAGGTTCAAGCCTTGCTGTCGTCAGACGTCATGTGGAGCATCGGCGAACTCGCGGAGCAGGCGAGCGTCACGGTCAAGACCGTCCGGTACTACTCGGACCGCGGCCTGCTGCCCGAAGCCGGCCGCAGCTCCGGCGGCCACCGCCGGTACGGCCCGGAGGCGCTCGACCGGCTCCGGCTGATCCGCTCCCTGCGCGCGCTCGACCTGCCCGTCCCGGAGGTCGGCCGGGCCCTGGAGGACGAGTCGGCACTGGAGGGCGCCGTCGCCCGGCAGTTGCGCGAGCTCGGGTCCCAGCTGGCCGCCCTGCGCTGGCGCGAGGCCGCCCTCCAGCTGCTCCAGGACTGCACCCCCGCCGAGCGCGCCGACCGGCTGCGTCTGATCGGCGCGGTGACCAGTCCGCCCGACACCACCGTGCTGGCCCGCTTCTGGCGCCGGGTGCTGCCCCCGCGGCTGCCCGCCCCGCTGCTCACGGCGGTCGTCGACGCGGCCGTCCCGCAGCTCCCCGACGATCCGACCCCGGCCCAGGTGCTGACCTTCGCCCGGCTGCACGCGCTCACCGCCCCCGGGCGACTCAGCATCGACGTCTGCCGGCCCGACCTCCGCGAGCCCGACGAGGACTACCGGCCGGCGGTGCTCTACCAGGGCCTCGGCACGGCGTACGAGCTGGCGGCGGCGGAGATGGCGGACGGGGCGGGGCGGCCCGGCGAGGCGCTGGACTGCTTCGTCGCCGCGCACGCCGACTCGCGCGGGCTGCGCGACACCCCGGAGTTCCGCCGTCGGCTCGGATACGTCCTCGACCAGACCGCCGACCCGGTGATCGGCCGCTACTGGCAGCTCGCCGCGGAGCTCGCCACCCCGGCCGGCGGCCCGCCCGCCGTCACGGCCGGCTCCGCCCACGAATGGCTCCGCGCCGGGCTGGGCACCACCGCGCTGGGCGCCACCACCGCGCTGGGCGCCTCCACCCGGGGCACCACCGCGCCGGGCACCACCGCGCCGGGCGCCTCCCCGCTGCGCACCACCGCCCCGGACGTCCGACGCCCCGAAGCCGCCTGAGCGCCCGCCGCCCTCGCAGCCCCCGCTCCGGCGCAGCCCTCAGGGCCGAGGCCCTCAGCCCATCGTCTTCGCCCCGTCCAGCGACTCCCGGATGATGTCCGCGTGCCCGGCGTGCTGCGCGGTCTCCGCGATGATGTGCAGCAGCACCCGGCGCACCGACCAGCCGGCGCCCGGCTCGAACCACGGCGCCTCCGGCAGCGGGTGGACGAGGTCCAGATCGGGCAGCGTCGAGACCAGCTCGTCCGTCTCGCGCGCCACCCGCTCGTACGCGGCGAGCAGGCCCGCCAGCGTCTCGCCGTCCGTCATCCGGAACTGGCCCTCCCAGTAGATCGAGCCCCGTTCCATCGCCTCCGCACCGCCGACCGCGAACCGCGACCAGCGCTCCTCGACGCCCATGACGTGCTTGATCAGACCGCCCAGGCACAGCTCGCTCGCCGTGGTGCGCCGGGCGGCCTGCTCGTCGTCGAGGTCACGCACGGTGTACCGGAGGAAGCCGCGGTGCTTGTCCAGCGTCTGGAGCAGGTCGGCACGCTCGCCGCCCGCCGGTGCGCCGGCAGCCATCAGGCGTCCGCCATGGTCGGCATGGGCCCGGAGGTCGTGCCCAGGTCGATGACGCCGAAGGCCGCGCCCTGCGGGTCACCGACGGCGGCGAACCGGCCGAACGGGCTGTCCATCGGCCCGAAGAACAGCTGTCCGCCGCGCTCGGTCACCTTGGCGATGGCGGCGTCGCAGTCGTCCACCGAGAAGTAGACGCTCACGTACGAGGGCGCCTCGGGCGGCATGTCGTCCGGTCCGACCTTCATCCGGCCGAGCGCGGGCCGGTCGGCGACCTGGAAGATCTTGTAGTCCACCTGGTCGGTGTCCATCCGCTTGGTGCTGTAGGGGAAGACCGCGGGGAAGAAGGCGTCGGCCTTGCCCGGCTCACGCGTGAGCACCTCGGCCCAGGTGTACGAACCCGGCTCGTTCTGCTTCTCGAAGCCCTCGTGGCTGCCGGCCTGCCAGACGCCGAAGGTGACGCCGCCCGGGTCCTTGGCGATCGCCATCGAACCGAAGTCGCCGACCTGCAGCGGCCCCATCAGCACCTCGCCGCCCGCGGCGCGGATCTTCTCGACGGTCGCGGCGGTGTCCGGCGAGGCGAGGTACAGGCACCAGGCCGACGGCACGTCGTCCCCGGGCATCGGCGGGACGACGGCGGCCACCGCCTTGCCGTCCGAGTACGCCGTCGTGTAGTTGCCGAACTCCGACGCGCTCTCGCCGAAGGTCCAGCCCAGCACCGCCCCGTAGAAGGCCTTGGCGCCGTCCAGATCCTTGAACATGGCGTCGGCCCAACAGGGTGTGCCCTCAGGTAGCACGGTCATGATCCTGCCCTCCATGTAACGGTTTGCCCCGATTCGTCACAGTAGCCAGTCCCCCGTCGGACCGCGCCCCGAGTACCCGCACCGCCCCGCCCGTGCCCTCCGCACCCGCCCTCCCCGGCACCCGCCCTCCCCGGCCCCTGCCCTTCCCGGCATCCCCGGCCGGACACGGCGACGGCCCGCCGGAGCACCCCGGCGGGCCGTCACGAGAACCGGTCACCGCTACACGTCGGCCGCACCCGCCGGGAGGGTCACCGGAAGGGCCGCCGCGAAGGCGAACCGCGACGCCGCCGTCCCCAGTCCGGGCGCGCCGAACGGGAGCGCGCCCCCGGCACCGACCGGGGCGCCCTCCGGCACGGCCGTGGCCGGGGCACCCACGCCGTCGGACGGCACCTCCGCCGCCGGCACCCCGTCGGCCTTCGGCACCTCATCGGCCGCCGGCCCGGCCGGGAGCTCGGCCGCCCTGCCATCCGCCCCCGACCCGCGCCCGAAGTGCCGCCGAAGGTCCGCCTCGCCGTACCGGTGGCAGTCCCGGTGCCAGACGTGGATGCCCGCGAGCCAGTTCTCCAGCTCCTTGACGTACCCGTCCAGCAGCTCCCGGGCCTCCGGCTCCAGCCCGAAGTCGTCGTACAGCACCGGGAACTCGTTCCGCGCCACGTGCTCGAACTGCCGCAACCGCGAGTGCATCAGGTCGTCGACGATGCCGACGGCCGAGGGGTAGTCGCAGTCGAAGAAGTTCTGCACCACCAGGACGGCGTTGTGCACCTCGCCCTCGTACTCGACCTCCTTCTGGTACGAGAAGAGGTCGTTCATCATGCACGCGTAGTCGGCGGCCGCGCTCTCCAGCGAGCGCATCGGCCCGCTCTCGTAGATCTCCGGCGGGACGGCCTGGCCGTGCGCCAGCCGGCACAGGCTCATGGTGAGGTCGGAGCCGAAGGTCTTCCGGCGCATCTCGATGTAGTCCACCGGGTCGGGGATCCGGTGCTGCGCCTGGTTGTTGAGCTCCCAGACCCAGCTCAGGGTCATGTCCTCGATCGCGGCGCGGAACTTCCGCCGGGCGTCCGGCGTCATCGGGGCGCTGGTCCGCTCCCAGAGGTCGGCCAGGCCCCGCTCCAGGGCGTTGACCGGCACCGGCGCCGGGCTGTCGTCGACGGGCATGAACGTCGAGAAGCGCTCGGTGAGCAGCTTGGCGCCGACCAGGTCGCGGGTCCGCCCGTAGACCACCGGGTAGTAGTCGTCGCCGTAGGTCCCCCACGTCAACCACGCCGAGGTGAGGTCGAGTTGCTCGGGGGTGGCGTCCGGGTGGATGCCGGCCGAGCAGAGCGGGAAGTCGTAGTCGGCGAACTTCTCGGCCGTCCAGATGCCCGAGCCCGGTACGCCCGGCTGCGCCTCCAGCATGCCCATCCGGGCGGCCCACGCCACGGTGTTGAGCCGGGAGGCGTCCAGGTGCGGGCTGAGTTCGACGGTGTACGGAAGCCTGAACTCCGGCAGCCTGGAGGCCCCGACCCGCTGGAACGGCACATGGCCGTGCGAGCGCGCCCGCCGCACCGCCGGGTCGACGCCACCGGGCGAGCCGGGCGTCCCGTCCAGCGTGTTCACCCCGCTCAGCGAGCCCAACTCACCCATGCCTCCCGGCAGTCCGCGCCCCGGGCCGACCCGCAGCACGTCCAGCGCCGACGTCCCGACCCCGCCGATCGCGTACTGGTCCCACCAACGGGCCGGCGCGGCGGCCGCGCCGCCGCCGTTCATGTACCGGCTGGACCGCATGTGCCACTCGTGGCCGCCCGACTGCCAGTCCTGCAGGCCCTTGACGTACGCCATCACCCGCGCGACGCCCGCCGGGTCCAGCCCGGTCTCGGTGAACAGCCAGGGCAGCTCGGTGAACACGGTGTTCTCGAACTGCTGGAGCCGCGAGGTGAGCAGGTCGTTGACGGCGTCCGCGGCTTCCTGCGTCGTGCAGCCCAGGAAGGTCTCCAGCACGAGGATGCCGTTGCTCAGCTCGCCCTCGTCCTCGACCTCCCGCTGGTAGGAGAAGATGTCGTTGCGCAGGTGGACGCCGTCCGAGAAGGCGTCCATCAGCACCCGCAGCGGTCGCGAACCCGAAACCTCCTTCGGCACCTCGGCGTTGGCGGCGTACTCGATCAGACCGGCCGACCAGGGCGCGCCGCCGACCTTGCGACGCATCTCGATGTACTCGACCGGGTTGGCGATCCGGCCGGCGTTGATGTTGGCGAGTTCCCAGAGCGACTCGTTGAGCAGGTTCCGGGTGCTCTCGGCGAACCGGATCCGCCAGTCCTCCCCCATCGAGGGCACCGTGCGCCGCCACAGATCGGCCAGGCCCGCCTCGACCGGGTTGGTGGGCTCGGGCACCGGGGTCGACGGGTCGGCCGGCATGAACAGCGGCAGCCGGTCCAGATAGGCCTTGCCGCCCTCGCGGTCGTTGCTGCGCTTGAAGATCTCCAGGAAGTGGTCGTCGAAGAAGAAGACCCACACATACCAGTCGGTGACCAGCGACAACGCCTCGTCGGAGGCGTCCGGGTGGGTGTACGCGCAGAGCAGGCCGTAGTCGTGCGCCTCCAGATCGGCCTGGTCCCAGATGCCCGACCCCTCCAGCATCCCCATCTCCCGGGCCCACGCGGTGGAGTGGGTCCGGGCGCCTTCGAGATGGGGGTTCAGGCGCGCCGGGTGCGGCACGTAGAAGGAGGGCAGTTCGAACGGCTGAGTCACCGGGCGAGCCTTTCTGGACGCGTCGAGGAGGCCGACCGGCCCGGCGGAGCGGAGCCGGTCGGTCCGCTGCCCCACGACCCGGTCGGCTCAGCATTACCCCTCGCCGACGATCTCCACCGGACAACCGCAACAGTCGTATGAGATAACCCACTTCCCCCGAACACCCGCCCGATAGAACGCACGCCTCTCGGTCACCTGTGCGGAGCGACGGTCCTACCTCCCGTCGAGTGGACGAACCGGAGAGACCCTGCGGCAGAACACGATCAAGCTCAAGCCCCACTGCCGTTGACGGAGTCCTGCATGTAGACCTCCCAAGGCGCCGGAACGGACTCGTCCGGCTCCTCCGCTTCACGTGACGCGTACGCTCCGTCCGGTACGGATGCCCCGCCCGGCGCGGATGCCTCGACACCCGGGCCACCCGGCCGGACCGGGCCCGGCACGAACGCGCTCGACCCGGGCCCCTCCTCGGGAGGCTCCGCCAGGCTCGCCCGGATCAGTGCCGCCGCCTCCGAGTTCCCCATGGCCTCCGTGATCCCGGCCACCCGCAGTGCGTAGACGGTCCGCTCGCCCTCTTCGCCATCGACGTCGACATCGTCCATCAGGTCGTTCAGCGGTCCGACCACCGCAGGCCCCCGCCGCCCCGGGTCCTGCGCCCCCGCCATCGTCGCCGTCGCCGTTTCCGTTGCGGCTGCCGCCCCCTCGTCCACGTCCGGGTGGTGCAGCGCGGACACCACGCCCGGCGCGACCGCGTCCAGGAACGGCACCGGCTGCCGCAGCGGCCGCGTGACCAGGTGCTCGTACAACTCGTCGACCGGCCGGTCGTTGGCGGCCGCCGACAGCTGCGCGAGCGGGCCGATCATCCCGACCGCCTCCCCGACCTCCTCGTCGTGCCGAGCAAGCCACCAGACCACGGCGCTGCCTGGCGACTTGAGCACGTCGTCGCCGAGATAGGCCCGCTTGCTCCGCTCATAACGCCGCTCGTGCTCCCAGACCTCCTCGGCTTTGCGAACCTCGGAGAGCTTGTCGAGCCGCTCCCGGTCCGCGTCCGGCAGACCGAGCCCGACCCGGCCGCCCATGGCTACCACCAGACCCGAGGAGTCCGGGCACTGTGTGCCGAGCGTCCCCTCCAGCCGGTGCCGGACCAGGTCCAGCCGACTCGGGTGCTCGCGTTCGGTCACCGCCCGGGCACGAGCCAGCACCGCCTCCACCGCGAGACCGCCCGGATTGACGTGCACGAGCCCGGTCGCGTTGTGGACCGGCCGCCACCAGACGGTCGCCGAGAAGAGGAAGTCGTAGTCCGGCAGACCGCTGGGCAGCGCGACACCCTCCACCCTGTCTTCCTGGTAGGGAAGTTCGACTACCGGCGGTTGGGCCGGGGGCGCCGGCGGGACGTACGGTCCGCGTGACTCCTCCCGCACCGGGGCGCCAGGACGCCCGATACTCAGCCCCACGACCAGGGCGAGCACAACGGCCGCCACCGTCCACAACCAGACCGGCCACCCGGCCAGCAGCCCCAGCAGCACGGGCACCGACCCCGCCGCGACGGCGACGGCGACAACACGGGCCTTGCTCATGGGCCTCATGGGATCCTCTCCTCGGACGGACGCATTCGGAGCGGGCCCATCGGCTCGATGCCCTGCTCCAGATCGATCAACTGCCAGAACCGGCGTGCCACTTCGTCCCGGGTACCGACCTCCTCGGGCAACTGGCCGCCGCCCGCAGCCCATTCGTAGCCGACCAGGTACAGCCGGCTG
Organism: Kitasatospora sp. NPDC001603; assembly: GCF_040298365.1. Classification (NCBI taxonomy): domain Bacteria; kingdom Bacillati; phylum Actinomycetota; class Actinomycetes; order Kitasatosporales; family Streptomycetaceae; genus Kitasatospora; species Kitasatospora sp. NPDC001603. The sequence continues at coordinate 88,691 of NZ_JBEPAA010000015.1, read as the reverse complement.
AGCACGGCAGGCCGCTTGTCGGCGGCCTGCACCAGTACCTTCAGCAGTCGCTCCCTCCGGGCCGCGGGCGCCGCCCGGGCCACGGACAGCCACCGCCCCGCCACCGGCCCCCACCGCGTTACCGGGCTTGCCGCCAGGGCAGTCCGCCAGCCACTCTCGCCGGCCTCGGGGGCGATCGACTCGGGCAACGACCCGATCAGGTCCAGGAAGATCCCCGCGTTCGAAACGGTGGCAGGTGGCGCGTCCCCGATCCGGACGGCGCGTGGCGCATTGCCGAGCCGGACGAGCAGCTTCGTGTACAGCCGCCGGTCCCGCCCGACCAGGTCGAACAACGCATCCCGAGCATCTGCGGGCCCGCTGACGGCCGTGACCCGGGCGAGGTGGTGCAGCCGGACCAATGCCTGGTCCGGGTGGGTGCGAACCATCACTTCGGCGCAAGCCCTCGCCAGCACCTGGACGAGGCCCGGTTCCGGCGATTCCTTGATCGACTGGTCATAGACCCAGGCCCGGAAGGCGGCCCCGTACCGCTCGTGCGCCAGGCCTGCCTCCAGCACGGCCATCGCTTCGCCGCCGCGGCGCTGGTTCGCGGCGGCCCACTTCTCCACGAGGAACTGGAGACGCTGCCACTCGCCGATCCGCAGGCTCTGCTCGGCGAAGCGGCTCACCAACCTGGTCCGTTCCTCCAGTCCGAACATCGGGTGCGGCGCGCGGATCACCTCCTGGACCCACTCACCGAACCGGCCGCGCAGGCTCGGGAGGTACGTCCAGAAGTGCGCTCTGACCGCCGCGTCGTAAGCCAGCGGCTTGAAACGGATCAGACCGCCGGAGTCCTCCACGTCCACCGGCAACGCCTTCAGCCGCTCCGCCAGATCGGCCCGCTCCAGCAGCGGCCTTTCGTCCTGCGTGTGCTCCACCAGCCGCAACAGCTCGTCGGTGTGGTGGAAGACCGCGTCCGCAGGGCCGCCGTGCATCATCGCCACGGTCAGGAGCAGGGCCCGCTGAGGACCCGACGCGAGAGCGGCGACGTCCCTGGCCACATCGGCGCTCCGGTCACCGAGTGCCGAGAACGCCTGCTGCAGCCACGCCCCGATCCCGCCGGAGGCGTCCCGGCTACGGGCCTGCGTCACCAGGCGCGCGAGGCGTTGGAAGTCCCTCATGGCGAAGGCTTTCAACTGCTCCTGGGCATCCATGGCCTGGAGCTCGACCGGGTCGAACGGCACCTGCTCGCCGACCAGATGCCTGCGAAGCACCGCCGACTCACGGGGCCGACCGATGTGTGCCACCAGCTGCCGGAGTCTGGGGTGCAGCAGGTCCTCGTCCTCGAAGGGCAGCACCGCGATCAGCCGGGCCCCGGCGGCATCGACCTTCCCCCAGAACGAGTACAGCAGCTCCTGAGCCTCCGGATAGGCCTCCTCCGAGGTCCCGGTCAGATCGACCAGCAGGCGCTCGCCCTCCTTCGGCTCCGAGAGGTCGTCCTTCTCCTTGGAGAACGACGTCTCGATGAAGCCCTTGTCGTCTCCGCCCAGCCGGTGCAGCAGCATGACCGCCGCCGTTCTCCGACCGCTGCCGGGCGGTCCGGCGAGCAGCAGCGTGGAGCCCGGCTCCGCCAACCGTCCGGCCGCCTCCCCGAATCCGGCCGGAGGCACGAACCGGTTCTCCAGCCAGCGGGGCTGCGTCTGCGCGACCCGCCACGGGTCCGCCTTCGGACGAGCCGTGCGAAAGGGATCGAAGCCGTGGAAGTTGTACTGGTTGCCTGTCCCGGTGTGCGCGGCTCCCCGGATTTCGTCGATCCGGGTGCCGTCCCCGACACCGCTCACCGCTGCCGGCCCTCGTGCCCTCGGCGGTCCTCCCCCTCGCCGCAGACCTCGCTCTCCCGACGGCCGCCGAAGTCCTGGTTCACCGTGCCGTGTTCGAGGTAGTTGGCACCGTCGCCGGTGAATTGCACGCCCCCGTTGCGGATCTCGTTGCGCTGCTCCCCGCTCCCCGTGTGCAGCGGCCCGTTCGCCGTGTTGATGAAAGTGCCGATGTCACCCCCCACGTTGCCGATACCGCCGTTCTGCCGGTGTGTGTAGTCCCTCGCCTGGACAACGGTCCCGTCGACCCGGCCCACCCGATTGCGGATCCCCGGGCTGTCCGCCTCGCCCTTGCCGAGTTGCCGTCGTTCCTCGCCGAGCTGCCGTTGCGCCTCGGCGAGTTGAGGGAGTGCCTCGGCCAGGTCGTCGCCGATCCTGGCCAGGTCGGCGTCCGCGTTGCGGGTGTCCAGGCGGCGGTACTGGCAGTCGGCCAGCTCCTCCAACTCGGCCGGGAGGTTACGCCGTTCGAGCCGGGTGGCGCGGCCGATCAGCACCGGCACGACCAGAGCGCCGCTCTCGAAGGCCTCGACGATCTCCCGCCGGGTCCAGTCCTCGGGGTCGTCGAGCGCGCGCCGACCGCCCGCGGTACGGGCGTCGGCCCAGCGATCGCCGATGACGGCGATCAGTACGCTGCTGCGACGCACGGCGGTCAGCAGCTCCTGCGGGAATCGCCGGCCGACCTTGATCGATTTGCTGGCGCGGAACACCCTCTCGCTACCGAACCGTCGGGACAGCTCGCGTTCGATCAGGGTGGCGCCGGTGTCCTCGTCGGTGGTGCGGTAGTTCACGAAGATGTCGGGCATGGGGGATCACCTCTCCAAGAAGTTACGGGGGCGGGACGAGCGGGCCGGGAAACGGCGGCACGACGGTCCGCGAAAGGCGTAGGTCCCGAAGGTCTACGGATGCAGCGCTGCGGCCAGCGCGGGCTGGAGGTCGAGCACCGCCCGGTTCGCCCGGAACCGGGCCAGCTCGCGGGCGAGCCGTTCCACATCGGTGCCGATAGTCGCCGACCGCAGCCCCGGGACGAGCGGCAACAGCTCGGCGGCCAGCACGCACGCGTACTCGATCTCCCCGGCGGCCGCATGCGCGAGGGCACGCCTCAAGCCGTACCGGGCGCGGCTGCGGGTGGCCCGCACGGGAATCCGCGGGTACTCACGGTCGAGGATCTCGGCGGCCTGCGCGGAGCGGCCGAGATCGTGCAGGCACCAGCCGGTGACCATGGCAGCAGGGTCGGAGAGGTTGCTCGTCCCGAGCACGGGCGCGTCACTGCCGTCCTGCGCCACGGCCCGGGCCAGCAGATCGCCGGCCCGCTCAAGGCTGCGCAGGCTGGCCGCGTGGTCGCCGGCCAGCGCGTGGCCCTGAGCCTCCCGCTGGGCGGCGAGACCCCGGATCCGCGGCGGCAGGCTGCCCTCCTGGGCCTGGGCGACCAGCTCGACGGTCTGGGCGGCGTCACCCGCGTAGAGGGTGACGAGGGCCCGCCGGACGAGTGCGTACGAGGCGAGATCCCGGTCGCCACCGGCCTCGGCGAGCTCGACGGCGCGGGCGGTCCACCAGAGAGCGGCCGGATTGTCCCCGTCCTCCTGGGCCATCCAGCCGGCGTACTCGGCATAGCGGGCAGCGAGACCGAGCAGCTTCGGCCGGCTCGACGGGGCCGCCTTGACGGCCAACTCGCGCAGGGTGTGGGTCTGCACGGTGAGCAAGGGCAGCAGCACACCGGGGTCGGTGGTCTGCCCGAGTGCCCGCATCTGGTCGAACTGCAGACGGAAGATTTCCACCGGAGCCGCATCGGTGGCCGCAGCGACAGCTTGCGGGGGCGGCACCACGGCGGCGGCGACTCCCGCCCCCAGCAGAGTGGTCGCACCGGCGGCGAGCAGCTGGCGACGCCCGAGGCCCCCGGGCCAGCGGACGCCGTCGCGGCCTACTCTGAGCAGCCATGCCGTCTCGTCGACCGAGGCGCCGTCCACCCCCGCTCCACGCTCAGGAGCCTCGAACGGCGCCAGCCTCGCCAACTCGCCGCCCGCGCCGAGTCGGACGTCGCAGCGGCGGGCCAGTTCGGCCGGCGGATGCTTGTGGCCGCGTTCGATCTTGCTCAGGTGGCCCTTGCTGTAGTTGAGCAACTCGGCCAGCCGGGTGAGCGTCAGCCCGGCGGCGATCCGCCGCCTACGTAGCTCCGGACCGAACTCGCCGGCCCCGTGGGGCACTGCGGACGCGTGCATGCCAACCCCCTTTCTGGAACCGTCTGCCCGTAGTTCTGCATCGTGGGCCCGAGACGGTCTCTCCCCCCGCCTCCGAATGAATATTGGCATGCGGACGAGGAGGGCGGACGCGGAACGGAGGCGTTTCCCGTTTCCTCTTTCACCCATGCCGGAGCAATATCCATTCGACGTGGACACAAAGAGAATTGACGACAAGTCCACTGCTATGAGCCGATTATCGGCGTCCGCCTTCCGCATCACCGCCGAGGACGGCCTCCCCCGCAGCGGGAGGAGTGACAGCCGGCACGGATCCATCGGCACGAAAGCGAACCACCTGACTTGTCGGGCACGCCCAGGCTGAGGCGGCAGCCCAACAGCGCTACTGGACAGGCGCATTCACCCATCTCCAGGCGGCCGGCTCCCGGTCGCCCCCGTCGGCTCGCAGGGCCGGCGGGGCAGCGGCCGCCCTGGTGATCGCTCACGCCATCGCCATCGGCCGACCGGGACACCGTCCACCGACCCGCTTCCGGTGCACCCCGTGGCCCCTTCGGCTCGCGGGCCGCAGAACACCTAAAGATCGAACACAAACCAACCGCTCGGGCCAAGGGCGGCCAACTCAAGCAATCCGTTCCGACGGGCGTGTTGACCCGCTCCCCTCATCCCCCGTCCACCAGACTGGGCGACGATCCGAGTCTCCACGATCCGAGGAGGGCCTGCCCATGAACGTCACCGTCCGGCTCGCGCAGCAGCCCGAGGCCGACGACCTGCTCGGGCGCAGCGCGCTCGCCGCGCTCGTCGGGATGCTTCTCGACCAGCAGGTGCCCATGGAGTGGGCGTTCACCGGCCCGCTCACCATCGCGCAGCGTCTGGGCCGGGACGACCTGGACGCGCACGAGATCGCCGTCCACAACCCCGAGGCGTTCGTCGCCCTGCTCTCCGAGAAGCCGGCCGTGCACCGCTACCCGGCCGCGATGGCCAAGCGGGTGCAGCAGCTCTGCCAGTTCGTGGTGGCGCAGTACGACGGCGACGCGGCGGCGCTCTGGCGCGACGTCGCGACCGGCCGGGAGCTGCTCAGCCGCCTCAACGCCCTTCCCGGCTTCGGGAAGCAGAAGTCGCAGATCTTCCTCGCGCTGCTCGGCAAGCAGTACGGCGTGCGGCCCGAGGGCTGGCGCGAGGCGGCGGGCCTGTACGGCGAGGAGGGGGCCTACCGGTCGGTCGCGGACATCACCGGCCCGGAGTCGCTGGAAAAGGTGCGCGCCCACAAGCAGGAGGTGAAGCGCGCCGCCAAGGAGGCCAAGACCGCCAAGGTCTGATGACCGATAATTCCCGCTGCCCGGCACTCCCGAGGAGTGCCGGGCAGCAGCGCGCGGCGCACGCCCCGGCACCCGCCCCGAAAACGGGTTGCCCGCCCACGCCCCGCCGGGTGAGGCTCGACGGATGACCGACACCGACAGCCAGGGCAGCCCCGGCGTGCGTTCCCTCTTCTCCGGCGACGGCCGGCTGACCACGATCCCCCGCAAGGCGGCCCGCCGCGAGCAGCTGCTCGCCCACCTCGCCGGCACCCTCTTCGAACCGGGCCGCTCCTACAGCGAGCGCGAGGTCAACGAGACGCTGCGGGCGGTGCACGACGACTACCCGGCCCTGCGCCGCTTCCTGGTCGAGGCCGGCCACCTGGCGCGTCCCCAGGACGGCAGCAGCTACCGCCGCGCCGCCTGAACCCCGCCCCCGGGGAGGGGAGGGCCTCAGCGCACCCGCCGGTAGGCGTACCGCCCGCGGATCCTCCGGGCGAAGTACCGTCCGTGGCTCTCCGCCGCCATCAGCTCCCGGTGCACCCGCCCGGGGACCGCGTCGTACCGGTAGACGCTCCCGCCGGTGAACTCCAGCTCCAGTACCCGCCGCGCCGCGTCGTAGCCGACCGAGCGCAGCGCCGAGGAGTCCACCGCCAGCCGCTCCATGCTCCCAGTGTGCGCGCGAGGGCCCCGGCCGCGCATCGCGGCCGGGGCCCTCCACCCACCGTCAGACGAGCACGGGCTCCTGCTCCCGCTCGGCCTCGTCGGAAGAGGACGCGGAGGAGGTACCGGCGACGACCGCCGCCTTCCGCCTCGGCAGCGCGAACATCAGCAGGAACACCGCCGCCAGCACCGCGACGACCCACCACATCGCGTGGACGAAGGCCGCGCCGAACGCCGTCCCGACCGCCTCGGGGGCGACCACGTCGTCCATCGCCCCGAAGAACGCCACCGAGACCAGCCCGAGCCCCAGCGCCGTCCCGAGCTGGTTCACCGTGTTGATCAAACCCGACGCCGAACCGGCGTGCTCACGCGGCACCTCGGCCAGCACCGCGTCGGTGATCGGCGCCACGATCAGGCCCATCCCCAGGCCCATCACCACCAGCGGCAGCGCCATCTGCCAGGACGTGATCGCCGTGCCGTACCGGTCGGCCTCCCAGATGTAGGTCAGCGCGCCGACCGCCATCACCAGCGCGCCGGCCTGGAGCACCTTGCGTCCGAAGCGCGGCACCAGCTGCTGCACCGAGAGTCCGGCCGCCACCGAGACCGCGATCGAGAACGGGATGCCCGTGGTCCCGGCCTTGAGCGGGCTCCAGCCCAGCCCGATCTGCATGTAGAGCGTCCAGACCAGGAAGAAGATCCCGGTGACCACGCCGAAGGTCAGCTGGACGCCGATGCCGGCCGCGAAGCTCTTCACCCGGAACAGCGACAGCTCGACCAGCGGCGAACCGTCCCGCCGCGTCTTCACCTTCTCGTAGGCGACGAACAGGGCGAACACCGGCAGGCTGCCGGCCATCGAGAGGTGGCCCCAGAGCGGCCAGCCGGCCTCCCGGCCGTGGGTGAGCGGGTAGAGCAGCATCAGCAGGCCGACGCTGGCCAGCAGCACGCCCACGAGGTCCAGCTTGAGCGCCTTCTCCGCCCGCGACTCGCCGATGAACGCCCGGCCGAGCAGCAGCCCGGCGATGCCGACCGGCAGGTTGATCAGGAAGATCGGCCGCCAGGCCAGCCCGAAGAGGTCCCACTCCGTCAGCAGCGCGCCGATCAGCGGTCCGGAGACGGCGCCCAGACCGACCACCGCGCCGAACAGGCCGAACACCTTGCCGCGCTCCTCCGCCGGGAAGGAGGCGTGGATGATCGACAGCACCTGCGGCACCATCAGCGCCGCCGTCCCGCCCTGGAGGATCCGGGTCGCGACCAGCATCTCGGCGCCGGTCGCCAGACCGCAGAGCGCCGAGGCGACGGTGAAGCCGCCGATTCCGATCAGGAACAGTCGCTTCCGGCCGTAGATGTCGCCCAGTCGACCGCCGGTGATCAGCCCGATCGCGAAGGCCAGGGCGTAGCCGCCGGTCACCCACTGGACGGCACTGAACGAGGCGCCGGTGTCCTCCTGGATGCTGGGGATGGCGATGTTCACGATGGTGACGTCCACCAGGTCCATGAACGAGGCCGTCATCACGATCGCCAGCGCGATCCACCTCCGCCGGTCGGACACCGCACCGGAGCCCGCTCCGGAGCCCACCCCGGAATCCGCTGTCATCGTCTTCTCCTCTACCTCGCTCTTCGGCACGTCTGCGACAGTAGAGGGGATATAGGTCAGCTCTTGTCCTCGTTGTCCGGCATCCTGGGTGCCATGACGGACACTCCGGCGCGGCTGCTGAACCTGCTCTCCCTCCTCCAGACCCCGCGCGAGTGGCCGGGCAGCGAACTGGCCGAACGCCTCCAGGTCAGCTCCCGGACGATCCGCCGCGACATCGACCGGCTGCGCGCCCTGGGGTACCCGGTCGAGGCGACGATGGGCGCGATCGGCGGCTACCGGCTGGTGGCCGGGACGGCGATGCCGCCGCTGCTGCTGGACGACGAGGAGGCGGTGGCCATCGCGGTCGGCCTGCGGGCGGCCGCCGGGCACGCCGTGGTCGGCATCGAGGAGGCGTCCGTCCGGGCGCTCGGCAAACTGCTCCAGGTGCTGCCGGGGCGCCTGCGCCACCGGGTCGGCGCGCTGAACACGGCCACCGTGCCGCTGCTCACCGGCGACGGACCGACCGTCGACCCCGAGGACCTCACCGTGCTCGCGGGCGCCGTCACCAACCGGGAGCGGCTGCGCTTCCACTACCGGGCGGGCGACGGCGCCGAGACCCGGCGCCAGGTCGAGCCGAACCGCCTGGTCTCGACCGGTCGGCGCTGGTACCTGGTCGGCTACGACCTCGACCGCGACGACTGGCGGCTCTTCCGGGTGGACCGGATCAGCGAGCCCTTCCCGACCGGCGCCCGCTTCACCCCGCGCGAGCTCCCCGCCGAGGACGCGGCCGCGTACGTGGCGAGCAAGCTCCGCCGGCCGGCGGCCACCCACACCCTGGTGGCGACCCTGCACATGCCCGCCTCCGAGGTGGAGAGCTGGATCAGCCGCGCCGCCGACACCACGGTCGAGCCGGTCGACGAGCGGAGCTGCCGGCTCCGCTCGCGGTCCGACTCGCTGGGGTACCTGGCGATGCGGCTCCTCATGCTGGGCTGCGAGTTCGAGGTCCACGAGCCCCCGGAGATGAACGCCCACCTGCGCGCCCTCGCCGCCCGCGCCGGCCGGGCCGCCGACAGCGGGGGTCCGGTCCGCCCCGCCGCCGACAGCGGGGGTCCGGTCCGACCCTGAGCCGCCCGCGCTACGCCGCCACCCGGTACCAGGCGTCCCCCGAGCGGAACCGGAGCACGCCGTCCCGCCCGTAGGCCCGCTCCCGGTCCAGCTCCCCGGGCAGCCGGAGCCGGCGCCGCCCGGTCTCCTTCCACTCCTTGCCGACCAGCAGGCACCGGACCAGCTCACCCGCGTGCGTCAGGAAGATCCCCTGCCGGCCGCCGACGGCGAAGCCGAGCGGCAGCCGCACCGGGGACCGCCGACTCACGGACCGTCCGGCCGGGTCGATCCGGGTCAGGTAGCTCGCGGTACTGCCCGGGTACCAGGCCAGCCAGACGGCGCGACCCTCGGTCGCCCCGGCCAGGCCCTCCAGCGGGTAACCGGGCAGTTCGTCCGGCCCCGGTCGCCAGACCATCCGCCCGGCCGGGTCCGCCCCGACCAGACCGGGGTGGGCCATCGGGTGGTCCCCGTAGATGCCCTCGTCCCCGAAGGCCATCCAGATCCGGCCGTCCCGGTCGGCGACCAGCGTCCGGATGTCGTCGCCGAGCACCAGCTCGTGTTCGGGCTCGCCGTCGGGCCCGAACACGACCGCGTTGGGCGCCCATCCGCCCGGCTCCTCGTCGGCCCGGTAGCTCGCCACCAGCAGCCGGCCGCCGGGCAGCGGCGCCAGGTGGTCCGGGTCGACGGCGAGCCCGCGCAACGCCGTCCGCCGCTCCCCCTCCGGTGTCACCGTCACCAGCTCGGCGTCCGGGAGCGGGTCGGGGCACGTCCGGCCGCAGGCGCCGGACGGCTTCTCCCCGGGCACCAGCAGCACGACCAGTTCGCCGTCCGGTCCGACCGTCCAGCCGCAGGCCCGGCGGCCCGCACCGGCATCGTGCTCGGGCAGCCGCCAGACCTCCACCGGTTCGTTCATCCGACGAGGATGTCAGACCCCGTACTCGGCGGTGATCACCGCACGGGCCAGCGTGTGGAAGGTGATGTGGAAGCCGATCTGGGCCGCCGGCGTCTCCGGGGTGACGTCCAGCGCGTCCACGTCCAGCGCGTGCACGGCGAAGGCGTACCGGTGCGGGGCGCCGGGCGGCGGGGCCGCGCCGTCGTACTTGTTGCCGGGGAAGTCGTTGCGGCCGTGGAACGAGGCCGCCCCGGGCAGGTCCGCGTCGGACGAACCCGCGCCGCGAGCCAGGCCGGCGGTGTCACCGGGCAGGTTGAGGGCGAGCCAGTGCCACCAGCCGGAGCCGGTCGGGGCGTCCGGGTCGTAGCAGGTGACGGCGACGGACCGGGTGCCCTCCGGCAGGCCCGACCAGGCCAGCTGCGGCGACAGGTTGCCGCCCGCGTGGACGAACTCCTCGGCCAGCTTGCCGCCTTCGGCGAGGTCATCACTGGTCAGCTCGAAGGACGGCACCTGCGGCAGGAACTCGTAGGGCAGCGGCGGACGAACGCTCATGAAACGGTCACCTCTCGACAAGCCAGGACAGCCCGGACCAGGCTGAATGACGCGATTCACTGTAGTGGGGTGCCACCGTTCACGGGCCCCCTCTACAGTCGGGTCATGGCTTCCACACCCGCCCGCCTGCTGGCCGACTCCCGACGAGCCCTCCTCACCATGGTCGGCCTGCTCGCCGTCATCTGGCTGGTGCAGCTGGTGAACTGGATGGACGACTACGGCCTCACCTACGAACACGGCCTGATGCCGCGCCGGCTCGACGAGCTGCCGGACGTGTTCGCCATGCCGCTGCTGCACTTCAGTTGGGAGCACATCGAGGCCAACTCCTGGCCGCTGTTCGCCTTCGGCTTCCTCTCCGCCTACCGGGGCATGAAGAGGTTCCTCTGGGCGACCCTGATGATCGTCGTGGTCGGCGGCCTCACCGTCTGGCTGTGCGAGCGCCCCGAGACGGTCACCGCCGGGGCCAGCGGCCTGGTCTACGGCTACTTCGGCTACCTGGTGCTGCGCGGCGTGCTCGACCGCAACCTGCTGGACGCGGTGATCGCCGTCGTCGTCGCGGCGGTGTACTCCTACCTCCTGATCGGCGTCCTGCCGGTGACCCAGGGGGTCAGCTGGCTGGGCCACCTCGGCGGTCTGATCGGCGGGCTCGCCGCCGCCTGGCTGCTCCGCAACCGCGGACCGAAGACGGCCGCCGCCCCGGCGTCCGAGCCCGCCGCCGGCCCCCGGTCCGCCCTGCACAAGGAGCTGGACGACCTCGGCCTCTGAGCGCCGGAGGAGCACGCCAGGAGCACGCCAGGAGCGCGGCGAGGGGCCCCGCGAGCGCGCCGCCGGCCAGGTATAGACCAATCCCGGACCTGCGACTAGCGTGGGAGAGCCCTGCCCTCTGCCTACTGCCTTCTGCCCTCTCCCCCTGCCCCCTGCTCCGGAGCCGCACCGTGGAGTCGTCCGTCCTCGCCTTCGCCACCGACCTGCTGGACGAGGGCACCGACACCTTCTTCGGCAACCTCGCCGACCGGGCCGGGGTCGGCGGCGTCACCCTCGCCTCGGTCTACCACGAGGCCCGGGACGTCTTCCCGCACAACCCGCGCCGGGTGATCCGCTACCTGGAGCCGGGCGCCGCCTACTTCCGCCCCGACCCGGCGCGCTGGGCCGGGCGGCGGCTGCGGCCCACCCCCTCCACCGCGATCGGTGACCGCGACCCCTTCGCCGAGGCCGCCGCCGAGGCGCGGCGCCGCGGGATGAAGCTGCACGCCTGGACGGTGTTCTGCCACAACGACCGGCTCGGCTTCGAACACCCCGACTGCGCCCCCGCCAACGCCTTCGGCGACCGCCACCTCACCGAACTCTGCCCCGCCGCCCCGGAGGTCCGCGAGTACGCGGTGACGCTGGTCGCCGAGCTGGCCCGGTACGGCGTGGACGCGATCCGCGCCGAGTCGCTGCACTTCCACGGGCTGCGCCACGGCTACCACCACGAGCGCTACTTCGAGGAGCTGGGCCCGGTCGCCGAGGCGCTGCTCGGAATCTGCTTCTGCGACCACTGCCGCGCCGCCGCCGTCCGGGCGGGCGTCCCGGCCGACGAGGTGGCGGCGACCGTCCGCGCCGAGCTGCGCCGCCGGCTGGCCGACGACACGGCCGCCGCCGAGCCCGCCGCCCTCGACGAGCTGGCCGGCGGCGCCCTGGCGGCCTACGTCGACGCCTCCGCCGCGACCGTGACCTCACTCGCCGCCGAGGTCGCCGAGGAGGCGCGACGGCACGGCATGCGGCTGAGCTTCATGGACGGCGGCGGCCCGGGCCGGGGCTGGCTCGCCGGCATCGACCTGCCCGCGCTCGCCGGGGTCGCCGACCAGATCGAGACGCTCGGCTATGCGCGGACCCCGGAGGCCGTCCGGGAGAAGATCGCCGCGTTCGCCCTGCACGGCGTCCGCCCGCGCGACATGGCGGTGATCCTGCGCCCGATGGCCTCGGACTGCGACGGCCCGGCCAACCTCGCCGCCAAGATCGCCGCGCTCCGTGAGCTCGGCGTGCCGGAGGTCGAGTTCTACCACTACGGCCTGATGCGGCTCTCCTCGCTGGACCGGATCGGCACCGCGCTCGCCGGCTGAGCGGAGCCGGGCCGAGCCCACCGCTCGGCCCCGCCGCACCTCGGCACCACGGCCCGGCTCAGCGCCGCCGCCGGGACGTCCCGAACAGGCTGCGCGAGATCTCCCGCCCGAGCTGCGTCCCGGCCGAGCGGGCGAAGGACTTGAGCGTCGGGTTGCTCAGCAGCGACCCGAGCAGCCCACCACCGTCCCCGGCCCCCTCCCCCGACCCCGCCTCGGACCTCCGACGCGGTTCGGGCGCCGGCCGCGGCGCGGCGGGCTCCCCGGCCGGCACCGACTCCGGGACCGGCTCGGGCACCGGGGCCGGCTCCGGCCGCGCCGCCCGGGCGGCCAGCTTCTCGTAGGCCGACTCCCGGTCGATCGCGTCCCGGTAGCGGGCCGCCAGCGGCGACGCGTCCACCGCCGCCCGCAGCGCGGCAGGTTCGACCGGACCCATCAACGACCGCGGCGCCCGCAGCCTGGTCGCCGCCACCGGCGTCGGCGCGCCCCGCTCGGAGAGCACCGTGACCACCGCCTCGCCGGTGCCGAGCGAGGTCAGCACCTCGCTCAGGTCGTACGAGGACCGGGGGAAGGTCGAGACCGTCGCCTTGAGCGCCTTGGCGTCGTCCGGGGTGAAGGCGCGCAGCGCGTGCTGCACCCGGTTGCCCAGCTGGGCGAGCACCTCGGCCGGGACGTCCTTCGGCGTCTGGGTGACGAAGAAGATCCCGACGCCCTTGGAGCGGATCAGCCGGACGGTCTGGGTGATCGCCTCCCGGAACGCCTTGGAGGCGCCGCTGAAGAGCAGGTGCGCCTCGTCGAAGAAGAACACCAGCTTGGGCTTGTCGAGGTCCCCCACCTCGGGCAGCTCCTGGTAGAGGTCGGCCAGCAGCCACATCAGGAAGGTGGAGAAGAGCCGCGGCCGGTCCTGCACCGCGGGCAGTTCCAGCGCCGAGACGAGGCCCCGCCCGTCCGGGGCGGTCCGCAGCAGCTCGGCGGTGTCGAACTCCGGCTCTCCGAAGAACGCCCCGGCGCCCTCGTTCTCCAGCATGGTGAGCGAGCGCAGGATCACTCCCGCGGTGGCCGCCGAGAGCCCGCCGATGCCCTTCAGCTCCTCCTTGCCCTCGGGCGAGGTGAGGAAGGTGATGACGGCGGTGAGGTCCTTGAGGTCGTACAGCTCCAGGCCGTTGCGGTCGGCGTAGTGGAAGACCAGCCCGAGCGAGGACTCCTGGGTCTCGTTCAGGTCGAGCACCTTGGCGAGCAGCAGCGGGCCGAAGCTGGTGACGGTGGCTCGGATCGGAATGCCCGTGCCCAGGCCGCCCAGGGCGTAGAACTCGGTCGGGCAGCCCTGCGCCGACCAGTCCTGGCCGACCTCGGCGGCCCGGGCGGCGGTCCGCTCGCCCGGCGCGCCGGGCGCGGAGATCCCGGAGACGTCGCCCTTGATGTCGGCCAGGAACACCGGCACCCCCTGGGCGGAGAGCTGTTCGGCGATCAGCTGGAGGGTCTTGGTCTTGCCGGTGCCGGTGGCGCCCGCGACCAGCCCGTGCCGGTTGAGCACCCCGAGCGGGATGCGCACCTGGGCGTCCCGGTAGGCGGTGCCGTCCAGCAGCACCGCCCCGAGGTCGAGGGCGGGCCCGGCGAAGGCGTACCCCTCGGCGATCTCCCGCACCGCGGGCGGGACGACTTCCGGGACGACCTCGGTGCCGGAGGGGGCGGACGGCGGCTCGGCGGTGGACATCGGTGCACACTCCAGGGCACGACTGAGGGGCGACGTTCACGACATTTCCCATGAAACAGCCGCAATCGTCCGCCCGCAGCTCGCGCCGGTGCGCGTGGCGCGCTCGCGGCTGCTGCGCCATCCGCCGCCCAAACGGTAGGCTTTCCGTGTGATCTTCAAGCGCATCGGCAATGGGCGGCCGTACCCGGATCACGGCCGGACCAGCACCCGCCAGTGGGCGGACGTCGCCCCGCGTCCGGTGCGGCTGGACCAGCTGGTGACCACCAAGGGCCAACTCGACCTGGAGACCCTCCTCGCGGAGGACTCCACCTTCTACGGCGATCTCTTCGCCCACGTCGTGAAGTGGCACGGCGACCTCTACCTGGAGGACGGGCTGCACCGCGCCGTACGCGCCGCGCTCCAGCAGCGCCAGGTGCTGCACGCCCGCGTCCTCGAAATGGAGTGACGGGCTCGTCCCGCACCCCGCGACCCGTGTGGACACCGCCCTCCGGCCACCTCCGGAGGGCGGTCCGCGCATGCACCGGTACCCCCGTTCGGGTGCCGGCGTACTCCAGATGATGATCATTTAGTACCTTCGCAGCCGTCCGGCACTAATCTGCTGACTACGGCCGCAGTCCGTGGCGTACGCCGCCCACCCAGGCCGTTTCCGTCACCCGATCCCCGCCCTGGCACGAGGGGGAGACAAACCGTGAGCATGTTGACTCCCCAAGGCCTGAAGGGGAAGCAGTACCGCGTCACCGGCAACAGCTATCCACGGCTGGGCCGGCCGCCGAAGAAGAGCCGCAAGGTCCTCGCCCTGATCGGCTCACTGCTCGCCCTGGCCCTGATCGGCCTCGGCGGGGTGCAGCTCTGGGACATCTTCACCGGCAAGGGCAAGAACGCCTCCGCCCAGGCCTGCGTGTCGCCCTCGGGCAAACCGCTGGCCGCCCCCACCCCGGACGGCTCGGCCCCGCCCTCCGGCGCCCCCACCGATCCGAACGCCATCCCGCAGCCGGCCTCGATCACGGTGAACGTCTACAACGCCACCGCCAAGTCCGGGCTGGCCGCGCGGACCGCCGAGGAGCTGAAGAAGCGCGGCTTCACCATCGGCAAGGTCGGCAACGCGCCCGCCGAGCTGGACAAGAAGGTGCCCGGCACCGCCCAGGTGGTCGCCGGCCCGGCCGGCGCCGGGGCGTCCACCCTGCTCGGCTCCCAGATCGCCGGGGCCCTCACCACGGCGGACGCCCGGACCGACACCACCGTCGACTTCGTGATCGGCGACAGCTACAACGCCCTGCTGGACGAGACCCAGGCCGCCGCCGCGCTGGCCCTGGCGACCAAACCCACCCCGACCCCGAGCACCACCGGCAGCTGCTGAGCCGGGCCCCGGGCACAACGGAGCCCCCCGGCACCGCCGGGGGGCTCCGTTCGTCCGTTCGTGGCGCGCGGGGCTCAGCCCGCGGTGCCGTACAGGCGGTCGCCCGCGTCGCCGAGGCCCGGGACGATGTAGCCGTTCTCGTTCAGCCGCTCGTCGACGGCGGCGGTCACCACGGTGACGGGCAGCCCGGCCAGTTCCTTCTCCATCACCGCGACGCCCTCGGGCGCGGCCAGCAGCACCACGGCGGTGACGTCGGTGGCGCCCCGCTCGATCAGCATCCTGATCGCGGCGACCAGCGTGCCGCCGGTGGCCAGCATCGGGTCGAGCACGTAGACCTGGCGGCCGGAGAGGTCGTCCGGCATCCGGGTGGCGTAGGTGGAGGCCTCCAGGGTCTCCTCGTTGCGCACCATGCCGAGGAAGCCCACCTCGGCGGTCGGCAGCAGCCGGGTCATCCCGTCCAGCATGCCCAGGCCGGCCCGCAGGATCGGGACGACCAGCGGCCGGGGGTAGCTCAGCCGGGTGCCGGTGGTGACCGCCACGGGGGTGGTGATCTCCACCTCCTCGGTGCGGACGTCCCTCGTCGCCTCGTACGCGAGGAGGGTCACCAGCTCGTCGGTCAGGCGACGGAAGGTCGGCGAGTCGGTGCGCTCGTCGCGCAGGGTGGAGAGCTTGTGGGCGACCAGGGGGTGGTCGACGACGTGGATCCGCATACGTCGAGGTTAGCCCGGCCCCGGACGCCCGTACGCCACCCGGTGGCCCACCGGGCCGGCGCCGCGTCCCGGCGCGGAGCCGACCGGGGTCACCCAGCGGTGACGCGCCGTGACGCACCGCGAATGTCGGGGCGGAACGTCCTCCTGTGGTATCAATCCGGCCGATCTGGGAAAGTCAGGTCCTATGACGAGCAACCCGAAGAACGGGGACGGCTCGGCGGACGGGTCCACGGGCCCGTCGGGCGGGCGCTCGGGCCTGCCCCCGGACCACCCGGAGACCGAGGCGGAGCGCCGCAAACGGCGGACGGTGTTCCTGCGCGAACTCGCCGAGG
The DNA here is from genome assembly GCF_040298365.1 of Kitasatospora sp. NPDC001603. Lineage (NCBI taxonomy): Bacteria > Bacillati > Actinomycetota > Actinomycetes > Kitasatosporales > Streptomycetaceae > Kitasatospora > Kitasatospora sp. NPDC001603. The sequence goes on along the minus strand of NZ_JBEPAA010000015.1, from coordinate 72,358 downwards.
CGCGCGAACTGCGGGAGCGGGTCCAGCCCCGGCGCACCAAGGAGCGCCGGATGCGCGAAGCGATGCGGATGCGAACCTTCCGGTTCTGACGGGCCCGCGGCGCGCCCACGGGGATCCGACGGCGCGCACCCGGCGCACCCGGCGCCCGTTCACCGGCTCCGGGCCGGCCCTTCCGACACGACCTGCAAAGACGCGCTGCCGAACACTCCCCGCAAAGCCGGGCTTTCTGTCACGATTCCGAGGGGACGGTCCGAACAGCGGGCCGCCTCTGGCGCGGGGGCGGCCAGATTCCGCGTTGCCCGGAGCGCCGAGCCGAGACCGATGATCTTGGGAGTGTCCCTGGTGGCGTACTTCGCTGCAGTGCTTGCTCGCACCGAGGACGGGTGGGATGTGAGCGAGACGGAACTCGACGACGTCGAAACCCTGGCGGACCTGGCCGATCTGGCCCGCGAAGCCGCCCAGGACGACGACAGCGTCCTGGTCTTCATCGAACAGGAGGACGTCTGGTTCGCCATCGTCCGGGTCGACGGTGAGGAGGACCCGCGGATCTTCGTATCGGACGGCGCCGCCGCCGCCCGCAGCAGCTACGGCTCCGTCCTCACCGACGAGCTGGTCGACCAGGCCGGCGAGAGCGAGTTCGGCGACCTCGACAACCTGGTCGCCGAGCTGGAGGACGAGGAGGCGCAGGCCTCGGCCGGGCAGGAGGACGAGGACGGCGACGCGGACGCCCGCGGCGGCGTCCCGGTCGGCCCGCTCGGCGACGCCCACCTGCTCACCGAGTTCGGCCTGCCGTCCGAGGAGCTGCTCGCCCTCAGCGGCGAGGGCGCGGTGCCGGGCGACGCCCTGGAGGAGATCGCCGAGGCCCTCGGCTGCGGTGAGGTCCTGGAGGCCGTCCGGTAACGGGCCGGTGCCCCTCGCCGGATGCCGGACACTGGATGCCATGCAGTCCGCGTCCACCCGCCAGATAGCCCCGCTCCCCGCCCCCGTCCGCCCCGACCCGGTCCGCGACCGCTGGGCGGCGCCGATGCGCCTCGCCATCGCCGAGGCCGCCCTGGCGCCGGCCACCGGGGACGTCCCGGTCGGGGCGCTCGTCCTGGGCCCGGACGGCGAGGTGATCGGACGCGGCCACAACGCGCGCGAGGCGGTCGGCGACCCGACCGCCCACGCCGAGGTGGTCGCCGTCCGGGAGGCCGCCGCCGCGCTCGGGGAGTGGCGGCTCGTCGGCTGCACCCTCGTCGTCACCCTGGAGCCCTGCACCATGTGCGCGGGCGCCCTCGTGCTCTCCCGGATCGACCGGGTGGTCTACGGCGCCCTCGACGAGAAGGCCGGCGCCGCCGGCTCGCTCTTCGACGTGATGCGCGACCGCCGGCTCAACCACCGCCCCGAGGTGATCCCGGGCGTCCTCGCCGACGAGTGCGGCGAGCAGCTCCGCGCGTTCTTCGAGAACCACCGCTGAACGCGGCCGCCGGCCGCCGTCCCGATACGGATTTCGTGACCTCGCCACCCGTCCGGTAGAGTTCCCCTCGGTAGCGTGTCCGAGCGGCCAAAGGAGCACGCCTCGAAAGCGTGTGTGGGGGCAACTTCACCGTGGGTTCGAATCCCACCGCTACCGCCAGCAGTACGAGGGCCCCGACCGGAGACGGTCGGGGCCCTCGTCGTTCCCGCGCACCCTCGGGCGCGGAAGGGCTCCGCACCCGGGGCCGATGACCACCAACGCCCGGCGAGTACGGAGCCTGGAGGGGGAGCGGCTCGGGGGACCAACCGCTCCCCCGGCGGAGTCCCACAACCGGCGCCGCGTCGGGGGGAAGTCACGGCGACCGGTCCCACAGCGGGGAGCTCCGGATCCACGTGCCGGGGGATTCCTGCCAGATCCGCGGCACACCACCCATCCTGCGCGACGGTCCGCGCCCGGGCACCCGGAGAAAGGCCCCACTCCCGGGGACCTTCGTCCCGCCGGGTGAACGCGTCGCACACTTGATGGGCCGTCCGGTGGATAAGCTGCGCTCTGCAGAGGGCCGCTCGGGGACCGAATGGCGGCGGCCCACAGCAGGGAGGAAGGTCACCGGATGGCGCAGGCGAAGAAGATCGGCATGGTCCTCCTGCTCATCTTCGTGCTCTACACGATCATCACCTCGCCCGCCCGCGCGGCCGAGCTGGTCCAGCTGGGGTTCGAGGGCATCTCGAACGCCGCCAAAGCGGTCGGCACCTTCATGACCGGGCTGGTGAAGTAGCGGACCAGGGGGCGGTCCTCCGGCCCCGGCGGCTCCGGCTACGGTGTGCGGGACCCTCAGTCCCCCGTCCGCGAGGAGCGGCATCGTGATCCGGCACCTGGTCCTGTTCAAGCTCAACGAAGGCGTCAGCAAGGACGACGAGCGAGCGCTCGCCGGCGCCGAGGCCTTCGAGGCGCTCGGCCCGGTCATCCCCGAGCTGCGCGAGTGGGAGTGCGGCTGGAACACCACCGAGCGCGACATCGCCCACGACTACGCGATCAACAGCCTGGTCGAGGACCGTGCGGCGCTGCAGGCCTACCTCACCCACCCGGCCCACCAGGCCGCGGCCGGTCAGTGGCGGGAGTTCGCCACCTGGGTGATCGCCGACATCGAGGTCTGACCCCGGACCGTCCCCCGGACGGCCGCAGGCGCCCCGCCCGGGACCCGGGCGGGGCGCCTTGCGCTGTCCGGAAACCGCCCCCGGCGCCGCGCCACCCCGGGGGGCCGGGTGGCGCACCGGCGCAGCACCAACACACCTCCCCTCGGTACTTGCCCGACCTGCGCCCGGCTTGTGATGCTATGACCGGTTTTGCCGGACACGGCGAGGTGGTGAATCGAGCCGCGACACCCGATCCGCAAGTCCCACCGTTTGTCGACTTTGGGAGGGGTGACGTGTCCGTGCGGACACCAGGGAGTGCGCCGGACACCGGCACCGGCCAAGCCGCCGGGCAGATCACCGCGGAGACCGTCGTCCAGGCCGTCGTCCAGACCGCCGGACCGACCACCGCCCAGACCCAGGCCCCGGCGCAGGCCCAGGCGCAGGCTCCGGCCCAGGCCCAGGCCCAGGCGCAGGCTCCGGCCCAGGCCCCGGCGCAGGCCGCCGCACCGGACGCCGGTCGCCCGGCGCCCACGCCCGGGGACGAGGTCCTGGCCACCGTCATCGGCCCGGCCGGCGAGCTCCGCCCGGACGGCCTGCGCGGCCCCGGCGGCCGCCCGGTGGTGGACGTCCGGACGCTCACCCGGGTGCTGTTCGAGCGGCTCGCCGAACTGCCCCCGGACGCCCCCGAGCGGGAGCGGGTCCGGGCGGCGCTGATCGAGGTCAACATCCCGCTGGTGCGCTACGCGGCCACCCGCTTCCGCAGCCGCAGCGAGCCGATGGAGGACGTCGTCCAGGTCGGCACGATCGGCCTGATCAACGCGATCGACCGGTTCGACCCGAACCGCGGCGTGCAGTTCCCGACCTACGCGCTGCCGACCATCCTGGGCGAGATCAAGCGCTACTTCCGCGACAACGTCCGCACCATGCACGTCCCGCGCCGGCTCCAGGAGCTCTGGGTCCAGGTCAGCGGCGCGATGGAGGAGCTGACGGTGGTGCACGGACGGGCCCCCAAGGTGCCCGAGATCGCCGCCAGCCTGCGCATCCCGGAGGAGGACGTCCGGGCCTGCCTGGACGCCGGCCGGGCCTACAACGCGGCCTCCCTGGAGGCGGCCCAGGAGCACGAGGGCGGGCTCGCCCTGCTGGACCGGCTCGGCTACGAGGACTCGGCACTGGCCGAGGTCGAGCACCGGGACATGGTCCGTCACCTGCTGGTCCAGCTGCCCGAGCGGGAGCGGCGGATCGTCATGCTGCGGTTCTTCGCCAACCTGACGCAGTCCCAGATCAGCACCGAGCTGGGGATGTCGCAGATGCACGTCTCGCGCCTGCTCTCGCGGATCCTGACCAGGCTTCGGACCGGCAATTCCTGGGAAGACTGACCGTCACAATCCCGGACAGAACACCGCGAACCACTGGGCCCGCCCGGGATTGCTGCGCGTTACCACCGCGTGACGTCTTGCGACCTTCGGGTTTGCCGGGGACTGTGTTCCGGTATGCAGGGGGAGGGCGTCCTCGGGAACCACCGCGCGACGGAATCCGTTCAACTGTCAGTCACAAGGGGGTGGGTGCATGTCCGGAGACCTGGGCACTGCGGAGATCCACGCTGGTCAGGCCCATGGCACCGCGGTCGCCGTCGACCGGATCCCGCTCCAGCGGGGCCCGGACGCACCGTCCGTCGCCGAGATCGACCCCGCGCCGGCCGCGCCGGCCGCGGCGGACGCCGCCGCCGCGCCGCAGGCGCCGCCGGGCCCCGGGCTGGACACCCGGACGCTCTCGCGCTCGCTCTTCCAGCGGCTCGCCGCCCTGGAGGCCGACAGCGCGGAGCACACCTACGTCCGTGACACCCTGATCGAGCTCAACCTGCCGCTGGTCCGGTACGCCTCCGCGCGCTTCCGCAGCCGCAACGAGCCGATGGAGGACATCGTCCAGGTCGGCACGATCGGCCTGATCAAGGCGATCGACCGGTTCGACCCGAACCGCGGGGTGGAGTTCCCCACCTTCGCGATGCCGACCGTGGTCGGCGAGATCAAGCGCTTCTTCCGGGACACCAGCTGGTCGGTCCGGGTGCCCCGGCGACTGCAGGAGCTGCGGCTGGCGCTCACCAAGGCCGGTGACGACCTGGCCCAGAAGCTGGACCGCTCCCCCACCGTCGCCGAGCTGGCCGTCTGCCTCGGCGTCAGCGAGGAGGACGTGGTCGAGGGGCTCGCGGTGGGCAACGCCTACACCGCCAGCTCCCTGGACTCCAGCCCCGGCGAGGAGGACGGCGACGGCCCGCTGGCCGAGCGGCTCGGCTACGAGGACCTCGCGCTGGAGGGCGTGGAGTACCGCGAGTCGCTGAAGCCGCTGCTGGCCAAGCTCCCGCCGCGCGAGCGCCGGATCATCATGCTGCGGTTCTTCGGCAACCTCACCCAGTCGCAGATCGGCGAGGAGATCGGCATCTCCCAGATGCACGTCTCCCGACTGCTGACCAGGACCCTCACACAGCTGCGCGAGGGCCTGATCAGCGAGGGGTGAGCCGGGGCCCGGACCGGGCCGGGGCGGCTCAGGGTACGAGCAGGTTGGCCCGCAGGCCCGCCAGCACGGCGTCGTCCAGGCCCAGGCCGTCCCGCCAGAACGACGCGAAGTCGGGCCAGCCGGCCTCGACCTCCTCGAAGGCCGCCTCCAGGTAGTCGCGCTCCGCCCGGAACACCGGGAGCAGCAGCTCCGGCTCCTGCATCAGGCCGCGGGTGCCGAAGCTGTCCACGATGGTCTCGACGATCGCGGCGGAACGCTCGTTGGTGAGCAGGTAGTCGGCGAAGACCGTCTCGCGGTCCACCCCGAGGGCGGTGAGCAGGACGGCCGCCGTCCACCCGGTGCGGTCCTTGCCGGCCGAACAGTGGAACAGCAGCGGCGCGCCGTCCGGCGCGGCCAGCAGGCGCAGCACGGTGGCGAACCGCTCGCGGGCCACCGGGTCGGTCACGAACCACCGGTAGAGGCCGGTCATCATCGCGGCGGCCCGGCCGTCACCGAGCAGGGCGCGCTGCTTCTCCGGACTGCGGTCGGCCAGGGCGTCGCGCAGCGCGACGTAGATGTCGAAATCCGCGGCGAAGACCGGCAGGTGGTGCAGGGTCACGCCGTCCGGGGCGGTGCGCTCGACGGTGATGGGCGCGGCGGACAGCTCGGCGGCCGCGATCACGGCCACCGGCAGGCCGCGGACCCGGTCGGGGCCGGCCTCGCGGACCTCGTCGAGGCTGCGCAGGTCGACGACCTGGCGCAGGCCGAGCGCCGCGAGCAGGTCGAGGTCCTCGTCGGTGAGGCGGTTGAGGCCGTCGCTGCGCAGCACGGCGCCGTGCTTCAGCACCCGTCCGTCGGCCGTCCGGTAGCCACCGAGATCGCGGGCGTTGACGGCGCCCCGCAGGCCGAGGCTCCGGGCCTGCTGGGCGGCTTCCGGAGCGGGCTCCAGGACCTCTTCCCGGGCACCGTCCCGGTCGCCCTCCACCGACGTCCCCACGGCATTCCGCAGGGCCTCGATTGCGGCGGTCTCGGTCTGCTGCTCGGTCACGCGGCGGCCTCCATTGGATATTCGAGCGGTGCCGTGGCACAACCCGACGCGATATTGCATGAACCTGCCCGACGGAACAGGGGGATGTGCAAGAGTGTCATGCGCAACGCCGCCAGTGTAGGGCGCGGCATACATGTCATCACCGCACGGTCGGTGACCAGCGGTAACGCTCCGGCGCCGTTTTTAATTCTCAATTCATTATTTGCGCAACAGGCGCTCTTCCGGTCACAATCAGCGCCTTCATGGCATCGCCATGAACGTTGGTAACAGATTCGCTGCACTCCTGCCCATTTGGTCCCAATCGGTGCGGAGTCTCCACCAGGATGGGCGCCGGGCAGCCTGCTGCCCGCGAACAGCGACCGGGCAGGCGAGCGTCGAGCAGCGAAAGCGCCCTGCCCAGGGGAGGAACACACATGGGTCGAGCGACCCGAAGAGTTGCCGCCTGCGCGGCAGCAGTCCTGCTGGCCGGCGGCCTGCAGTCATCCCTCGCACACGGTGCCACCGCAGCACCCAGGATCGACCTCACGGTCCTGGTGATCAGCGACGGCGGCCCCGCCTCGGCAGCCATCGCGGCCGAGCTGAAGAGCCAGGGCACCCCGTACAAGTTGGTCGACCTCAACGACGCCGGACGCCCGGTGATCAATGCGGCCTTCCTCAGCGACAGCCTCAACGGCCAGCCGCGCGGCAAGTTCCAGGGCATCGTGCTGCCCAACGACAACCCGTTCGCGGCCGGCTCCGCCGAGATGGCCGCGATCGCCGCCTACGAGGCGGCGTTCGGCGTGCGCCAGGTCGACGCGTACACCTACGCCAGGCCGGAGGTCGGCCTGAACTACGCCGCCGACCCGGGTTACATGGGCAGCCTCGACGGCTTCCAGGGCCAGGTCTCCACGGCCGGTCTCGCGGGTCCGTTCGGCTACCTCAAGGGCAGCGTCCCGTTCGAGGACAACGACCCGGCGGTCGGCGAGAGCTACGGCTTCCTCGCCACCCCGCTGACCACCCTGCCGGCCGGTGCGAGCTTCACCCCGCTGGTCGAGACGACCATCCCGGGCACCACCACCAAGGGCTCGCTGGTCGGCGAGTACAGCCACGACGGCCGCAAGGAGCTGGTCGTCACCTTCGTCTACAACCAGTACCAGCAGCAGTACCGCCTGCTGGCGCGCGGCATAGTCGACTGGATAACCCAGGGCGTCCACCTCGGCTACGACCGCAACTACTTCGCGGCCCACGTGGACGACGTCTTCCTGGCGGACGACCGCTGGGACACCGTGCTGAAGTGCACCCCCGGTGACGTCACCTGCCCGCCCGGCACCCCGGAGACGGCCGACCCGATCCGGATGACGGTCGCCGACGCGCAGTACGCCAAGCAGTGGCAGAGCGCCAACAACTTCACCATGGACATGGTGTTCAACGGCGGCGGCAGCGAGGACTGGAAGGCCGACCACTCCGTCACCACCGACCCGGTGGTGGACCAGATGGTCGCCGACCAGACCAGCTACCGGTGGGTCAACCACACCTACACCCACCCGTACCTGGGCTGCCTCCAGGACGTCTCGGTGGTGCCGTGGAAGTGCACCAAGGACACCGCCGGCAACACCGTCTGGGTCGACCAGGCCACCATCACGTCCCAGATCAAGAACAACATCGACTGGGCCGCGGCGCGCAACCTGCACATCGACAAGACCGAGCTGGTCACCGGTGAGCACTCGGGCCTGCTGACCGCTCCGCAGGAGACCAGCGACAACCCGTACCTGGCTCCCTCGCTGGTCGCCAACGGCGTGAAGTGGACGGCCAGCGACGCCTCCCGCGAGACCGGCCAGCGGGCCGTCGGCTCGTCGGTGCTGACCGTGCCGCGGTACCCGATGAACGTCTTCTACAACGCCGCCACGGCGAAGGAGGAGACGGACGAGTACAACTGGATCTACACCAGCGTGGCCAACGGCGGCAGCGGGGTCTGCGAGAACAACGCCAACTCCACCTGCCTGCCGACGCCGCTGGACGTGAACACCGGCTACCAGTCGTACATCGTGCCGCTGGAGGCCCGGATCGACCTCGGCCACGTGCTGAGCAACGACCCGCGACCGCACTTCATCCACCAGTCGAACCTGTCCGAGGACCGGATCGTCTACCCGGTGCTGGAGAAGGTCCTCTCCACCTACCGCGCGCTGCACGCCGACAACGCGCCGATCGTGAACCTGGCGCAGAAGGACCTCGGCGCCGAGTTCCAGCGCCGCGCGGCCTGGAACGCGGCGCTCACCGCCGGCCAGGTCACCGCCTACCGGGTCGGCGACACCGTCACGGTGAGCGCTCCGGCCGGCGTCCAGGTGCAGGCCACCATGCCGACCGGCACCACCCAGAAGCTCGCGATCGGCTCGGGTGCGTTCGGCACCGCCTACGCCGGTACGCTGTCCGGCTGGGTGAAGCCCGGAGCGCTCCAGAGCAGCGTCCAGCTCAAGCTGGCCGCGGCGGTCACCCCGGCGGCTCCGGCCGCCGCGCCGAACACCGCCAAGACGCTGACCGCTCCGGCGCCGGCCGACAAGAAGGTCGTGCCCCAGGGCACCGCCGACGCCGTCCCGGCCGGCCCGGGCGACACCGCCCGGACCGACGCCCCGACGCTGGTCCCCGGTAGCGGGGTCCCGGTGCCGGGCAAGGGCGTCACGGCCGGCAAGAGCAGCACCAAGGGCAACGCCAAGGGCGGCGCCCAGACCGGCAAGGCCTCCGGGGGGAAGGCCGACCCGACCAAGAAGACCGCCGGCCAGTCCGGCACCCGCTAACAGGTGACACCGGTGGTGGGACGGGCGACGGCCCGCCCCGCCACCGGCCACCGGGCCCGGCCGTCCAGGCCGGCCGCTTGACGCAAGGACAGGAGGGGGGACAGGAATGCGCGTCACCCTGCTCACCGAGGGGACGTACCCGCACCAGCACGGCGGCGTGAGCGTCTGGTGCGACCAGCTCGTCCAGGGCATGCCGGACGTCGACTTCGACGTCATCGCCGTCACCGGGACCGGCCACGAACCGCTGGCCTGGGAGCTGCCCGCCAACGTGCGGTCCGTCACGACCGCACCGCTCTGGGGCCCTGCCGCCGACGGCAGAGCACCCCGCGGCCGCGAGATGCGCCGCTTCCTCAACGCGTACGAGCGCTTCCTGCACTCCATCCTGGACCCCGTCTACACCACCCACTTCGGCACCGAGCTGTACGGCTTCGCCGACCTCGCCCGGCGCGGGCTGCTCAGCCCGGCGCTGCGCAGCGAGCGCGCCCTGCGCACCCTCCAGCACGTCTGGACCCGCGACTACCTCTCCACCGGCGTCTCCCGGCCCACCCTGCACGACGCGCTCAACGCCACCGACCTGCTGGAGCACGCGCTGCGGCCGCTGTCGGTCGAGCCGCCCCAGGACGGCGTCGCGCACGCGGCGAGCGGCGGCCTCGCCACCCTGCCCGGGCTGATCGCCTCGCAGCAGTACGGCGTACCGTTTCTCCTCACCGAGCACGGCATCTACCTGCGCGAGCGCTACCTCGGCTACCGCACCGGCCCCTACCGCTGGCCGGTCAAGGCGCTGCTGCTGGGCTTCTACCGGATGCTCGCCGAGGAGAGCTACCGGCGGGCCGCGCTGGTCACCCCCGGCAACCGGTACAACCGGCGCTGGGAGGAGCGCGGCGGCACGCCGTCCGCGCACATCCGGACCGTCTACAACGGCGTGGACCCGGCGGCCTTCCCGCCCGCCGGGCCGGAGCCCGAGACGCCCACCCTCAGCTGGGCCGGCCGGGTCGACCCGATCAAGGACCTGGAGACGCTGATCCGCGCCTTCGCCATCGTCCGCGCCGAGATACCCGACGCGCGGCTGCGGCTGTTCGGCGGCACGCCCAAGGGCGGCGAGGCCTACCGCGACCGCTGCATAGCCCTGGCCGCCGAGCTCGGCGTCGCCGACTCGGTGGCCTTCGAAGGCCGCGTCGCGGACATCACCGACGCGTACGCGGCGGGGAACGTGGTGATGCTCTCCAGCATCAGCGAGGGCTTCCCGTTCACCCTGATCGAAGCGATGTCCTGCGGCCGCTCCACGGTCTCGACCGACGTGGGCGGCGTGCGCGAGGCCGTCGGCGACACCGGTCTGGTCGTCCCGCCGCGCGAACCCGAACCGATGGCGGCCGCCGCCGTCGAGCTGCTGCGCGACCCGGAGCGCCGGGCCCGGCTCGGCGAGCAGGCCCGGCTGCGGGTGATCGAGCAGTTCACGCTCCGCCAGAACATCGACGGCTTCCGCGGCATCTACACCGAGCTGCTGGGCACCTCCCGCTGGCTCCCGAACGGCGTCGTCGCCGTCACCGACGGCGCGTCCGACGCGGACTGGGACGACCCGGTGCCCCTCGAAGCGGCCGCCGAGCGAAGCGAGGTGGGCGCGTGAACGACCGCAGGGAGCGAACCATCACAAGCCGCGCGTCCCGCGAAGCGGCTGCCGAGCGAAGCGAGGTGGGCGCGTGAACGACCGCAGGGAGCGAACCATCACAAGCCGCGCGTCCCGCGAAGCGGCCGCCGAGCGAAGCGAGGTGGGCGCGTGAACGACCGCAGGGAGCGAACCATCACAAGCCGCGCGTCCCGCGAAGCGGCCGCCGAGCGAAGCGAGGTGGGCGCATGAGCGGCCCGCTCCGCCTGGTGCCCGACGAGGCCGGCCCCGACTGGGCCGAGCAGACCGTACAGCTGCGCACCCTCCCGAGGGGGCGCCGCCGGCCCGTGCTGCCCGCGCAGCGGCCCGTCCCCGAGCCCGAGGAGCAGCTGGAGCTCTCCCCGGACCCGCTGGACGAGCTCGCCGAGCGGCTCGCCGACGTCTGCGCCGACGCCGTCCACCCCTACGAGATCGCGGCCTTCCTGGAGTCCGACGGCCTCTCCGACGAGCAGGCCGGGCTGCTGTACGGCCGCCCCGACGCGTTCACCGTCGCCGAGGAGCTGTTCGAGAAGGTCGAGCGCCGCTACCCGGGCCCGAGCTCCGAGTTCGCCAACCCCTGGCGGGCCGACCCCTGGCGGTGCGTCGTGCGCGGCCTGGTGTTCGCCCTGCCCGGCCTCGGCTACCTGCTCGGCGCCAACCTGTTCGCGGCCACCCGGATGCGCTTCGGCCTCCCCTCGGGGATGCTCGCGCTCTCCGTCGCCACCCTGGTCAGCTGGTCGTGGAACCAGGCGCTGGCGCACCGCTCGTACGCCTGGCTGGGCCGCGGCCGGCGGCGTGCGGCCGGCGTCTGCCTGGCGGTCGGCGCACCGCTGGGCGCACTGGTCGCCGCCGTCGCCGGGTACGTGATCGGCGGTCCGCTCGGTGCGCTCTGCTTCGCCGCCGGGCAGTCCGGCTACCTGGCGGCGGCCACCGTCCTGCTGGTGCTCGGGCGGGAGAAGTTCCTGCTGGTGGCACTGGCGCCGTCGGCGATCGGGGCCGGCGTGGTGCTGGCCGTGGACGTGCCGCAACTCGTCCGGACGGTCGTGCTGCTGGCCTCGCTCGCGCTCGCGGTGGGCCTGGCCGGCCGGGAGATCGTCCGCTGTCTGCGCAGCGAGCAGGACACCACGGTGCTCAGGCTCCCGCTCCGCAAGGAGGTGCCGCACCTGCTGTTCGGCCTGGCCGTCGGCACCCTCACCATGATCGCCGGCCTCGGCACGACCGTCCACCAGGCGGTCCGCACCGGGGCCGCGGAAGGCGCGTCCGCCAGCCCGACGGGGCCGGCCATGATCGCGCTGACGCTCAGCCTCGGGCTCGCCGAGTGGCTGCTGTTCCGCTACCGGGCGATGGCCGTGGCCGGGCTGCGGACCAGCCACACCCCGGCCGCGTTCGCCCGCCGCACCGCCGGCGTGCTGCTCGGCTGCCTGTTCATCTACCTCACCACCGTGGCCGCGCTGGACGCCGCCGCCACCGTGCTCTGGCCCGGCGCCCCGGCGCTCGGGGTCCCGGAGCTCGGTGCGCTGCTGCTGCTCGGCGGCTCCCTCTGGCTGGCGCTGCTGCTGAACGCCTTCGGGTTCAGCTGGAGCACCGCCCTGATCTGTCTGGCAGCCGCGGGCGCCGAGTGCGCCGGACTGCTGACCGGTGTCGACCCGACCGTCCTGCAGCTGATCGGCTGCGGGGCCGCGGCCGCGGTCCTCACCGCCATCGCCGGGCCCGTGCTCGGCCGCACCACCAGGCACCGCTGAACCACCAGTGCTGGGTCACCACCGTTCCGCGCCCAGCCGTCCCCACCCGTACCAGAGCAGAAAGCGATCTACCGGATGAGCAACGTCGCCGTTACCGGAGCCGAGGGCTTCATCGGCTCCCACCTCGTCGAGACCCTGGTCGCGGACGGCCATCAGGTCCGCGCCATGGTGCAGTACAACTCCTTCTCCTCCTTCGGATGGCTGGAGACCCTCCCCAAGGAGGTGCTGGACTCCGTCGAGATCGTCCTCGGCGACGTCCGGGACCCGGGCTCCGTCACCGGCCTGGTCAAGGGCACCGAGGCGGTCTACCACCTGGCCGCCCTGATCGCGATCCCGTACTCCTACCGGGCTCCGCACTCCTACGTCGACACCAACGTCACCGGCACCCTCAACGTGCTGGAGGCGGTGCGCCACCTCGACGTGCCGCGCCTGGTGCACACCTCCACCAGCGAGACCTACGGGACCGCGCAGACCGTGCCGATCACCGAGGACCACCCGATCAACACCCAGTCCCCGTACGCCGCCTCCAAGGCCGGCGGGGACCGGCTCGCCGACAGCTACTACGCGAGCTTCGAGACCCCGGTCGTCACGCTGCGCCCGTTCAACACCTTCGGCCCGCGCCAGTCGATGCGCGCCGTCATCCCCACCGTGATCGCCCAGGTGGCCGCCGGCGAGCGCGAGATCACCCTGGGCGACCTGCGCCCGACCCGTGACTTCACCTTCGTGAAGGACACCGCCAACGCCTTCCGCACGGTCGGCACCGCCCCGGCCGAGACCGTGGTCGGCAGGACCTTCAACGCCGGCACCGGCGGCGAGATCTCGGTCGGCGACCTGGTCGTCCTGATCGGCAAGCTGATGGGCGCCGACCTCACGGTGAAGGAGGACGAGCAGCGCATCCGTCCGGCCAACTCCGAGGTGATGCGCCTGGTCGCGGACGCGACCCGGCTGCGCACGGCCACCGGCTGGGCCCCCGAGTTCTCCCTGGAGCAGGGCCTTGAGCAGACCATCGAGTTCTTCCGCGACCCCGCCAACCTGGCGCGCTACAAGACCGACATCTACAACGTCTGACCTGCCGCACCTCACTGGCAGCACCGGCAACCACAAGGCTCCTGTCGCACCATACTTCCGTGGGGGAAACACCATGCACGCAGTGATCCTGGCCGGTGGCAAGGGCGTTCGCCTTCGTCCCTACACCACCGCCCTCCCCAAGCCGCTCGTCCCGATCGGCGACCAGCACGCGATCCTGGAGATCGTGATGCGCCAGCTCGCCGCGGCGGGCTTCACCTCCGTCACCCTGGCCATCGGCCACCTCGGCCACATCATCCGCGCCTACGTCGGCAACGGCTCCCAGTGGGGGCTCCGGGTCGGCTACGCCGTCGAGGACAGCCCGCTCGGCACCATGGGCCCGCTGCTCACCATGCAGGACCGGCTGCCCGAGCACTTCCTGGTGATGAACGGCGACATCCTCACCGACCTGGACTTCGCCGGGGTGCTCAAGCACCACGAGTCCTCCGGGGCGCCGCTCACCATCGCCACCTACGCCCGCCAGGTCAAGATCGACTTCGGTGTGCTGACCACCGAGTCCGGCTCGATCACCGGCTTCCAGGAGAAGCCGACCATCGACTACCGGGTCTCGATGGGTGTCTACGGCGTGTCGCGCTCGGCGCTCGCCGCCTACACCCCGGGCCTGCCGCTGGGCTTCGACGAGCTGGTCCTCGACCTGCTCGCCGCGCAGACCCCGCCGGCCGCCTACGAGTTCGGCGGCTACTGGCTCGACATCGGCCGCCCGGACGACTACGACCGGGCCAACGCCGAGTTCGCGCTCAACCGCTCGGTGCTGCTCCCCGGCGAGCCCGAGGGCCTGTACGCCGTGCCGAACAGCCCAGGAGCGGCGGTCCCGGCCGCCCGCACCGCGGCGGACGCCGCCGACGGGCAGCCGACGGCCTCCGCCGCGACGGGCCCCGAGAACGACGGACGGGCCGCGTGAGAATCCTGCTGCTCGGCGTGGACGGCTTCCTCGGCCGGCACGCCGCCACCGTCCTGCGGTCACTGCCCGGAGCCACCGTGCTGACCGCCGGGCGGCGGCCCGACCACGACCTGCGCCTGGACCTCGCCACCGCGCAGGCCGGTCCGCTCGGCGAGGAGCTGGCCGCGCTCACCCCGGACGCGGTGGTGAACTTCGCCGGCGCGGTGTCCGGCAGCGCGGTCACGCTCGCCGAGGTCAACGCGCGCGGCCCGGCCGTGCTCTGCGAGGCCCTGGCCCAGGGCGCGCCGAAGGCCCGGCTGGTGCACATCGGCTCGGCCGGCGAGTACGGCGTCTGCGAGCCCGGCAGCTCCCTCGCCGAGGACGCCGACGCACGCCCGGTCGGCGTCTACGGCGCGACCAAGCTGGCCGGCTCCCTCGCGGTGGCCGGCTCGCCGCTGGACGCCGTGGTGCTGCGGGTGTTCAACCCGGTCGGACCGGGCGCACCGGCCGGCTCGCTGCCCGGCCGGCTCGCCGCCGAGCTGCGCCGGGCCGCGCCGCAGGGCGCCGACGGCGTGGTGGAGGTCGGGGACCTCTCGGCCCACCGCGACTTCGTCGACGCCCGGGACGTCGCCCGCGCGGTCGGCCTGGCCGTCGCCGCCGAGCACCCGCTGCCCCGGGTGCTCAACCTCGCCTCCGGGCGGGCGAAGCCGGTCCGGGCGATCGCGGACGGCCTGGCCGCCGCGGCCGGGTTCACCGGCCGGATCGACGAGAGCGGCGCCGGCTCCGAGCGCTCGGCCGCCGTCTCCTGGCAGCAGGCCGAGGTCTCGGCCGCCGCCCGGGAGCTCGGCTGGCACCCGGAGACGGACCTCGCCGACACCCTGCGCGACCTCTGGCTCAGCACCGATCCCCTGGTCACCGGATGACCGGCGCGAGCCCTGTCGACGGCCGCCTGCTGGTGCCGCTGTACGTCCACCCCGCGGTGGACCCGGCGGCCTGGCAGGCGGTCGCCGCCGCCGACCCGGGCCGGATCGCCGCCGTCGTGCTGAACCTGGCCGACGGCCCCGGCGCCGTCCCCGACAACGTCTTCGCCGAGGCCGCCGACGAGCTGCGCAAGGCGGGCCTCCCGCTGCTCGGCTACGCCGACACCGACTACGGCCGACGACCCCACGCCGCCGTGGTAGACGACATCCTGACGTACCGTCAGCGACACGGCATCACCGGCGTCTACCTCGACCAGGTCGCCACCCACCCGGGTGCGCTGGCGCACTACCGGCGGCTCGCCACCGCGGCCCGCGCCGCCGGTTGCGCGACCGTGGTGTTCGGCCACGGCGACCACCCCGACCCCGGCTACGCCGAGGTCGGGCTCGCCGACCTGCTCGTCACCTTCGAGGGGGACTGGGAGGCGTACCGCGCGATGACCCTGCCGGTCTGGACCGGCCGGCACGCCGCCGCCCGGTTCTGCCACCTGGTGTACGACGTCCCCGCCGAGGAGGCCGGGGAGGCCGCCGCGCTGATCACCGCCCGCCGGGCCGGCGTCGGCTGCGCGGTCCCGGGCGCCGGGGAGAACCCCTGGAGCACCCTGCCGCACGCCCTGGCCGTCACCGAACCGACCTGACCCCACCCGGAGTTCGAGTACCGTGACCCGTCCCACCCGGCCCCTGCTGGCCGCCCTCGCCCTGACCACCGCCCTGGTGCTGACCTCGTGCAGCAGCTCGGGCCAGGAGGACGAGGACGACACCTCGGCCGACGCCACCGGCTCCCAGCCGCCCGCGGCCACCGCCGCACCCGTCCCGGGCACCACGTCCGCACCCGCGACGACCGACCCCGGGACGCCGAGCGACCCCGGCACCCCGGCGCCCGCGACCACCCCGGGCACGCCGAGCGCCCCGGGAACACCGGGCACGCCGCCGGCCCCGGGCACCCCCTCGGTGCCCGGCACCCCGGGCACGCCGGCGCAGCCCGCCGGCGCCCGCTGGCAGCCCACCCCCGGCCTCGCCTGGCAGTGGCAACTCGGCGGCGGGGTCGACCAGTCGGTTGACGTCCCGGTCTACGACGTGGACGGCTTCGAGACCGACGCCGCCGTGGTCGCCGCCCTGCACGCCAAGGGCCGGAAGGTGATCTGCTACATCAACGCCGGCTCCTGGGAGGACTTCCGCCCCGACGCCGCCGCCTTCACCAAGGCCCTCCAGGGCTCCGGCAACGGCTGGAAGGGCGAGAAGTGGTTCGACATCCGCAAGCTGGACCAGCTGAAGCCGCTGATGGCGGCCCGGTTCGACATGTGCCGGAGCAAGGGCTTCGACGCCGTCGAACCGGACACCATTGAGGCCTACAACCAGAACAGCGGCTTCCCCCTGACCGCCGAGGACCAGCTGCGGTACAACCGCATGCTGGCCTCGCTCGCCCATGAGCGCGGCATGGCGATCGGCCTGAAGAACGACCTGGACCAGATCCCCGCCCTGCTGCCCGACTTCGACTTCGCCGTGAACGAGGAGTGCGCGCAGTTCGACGAGTGCGCCCGGCTCTCGCCCTTCATCCAGGCGGGGAAAGCGGTCTTCCACGTCGAGTACAAGCTCGGCACGGAGAAGTTCTGTGCCCGGACCAAGTCGCTGGGCCTCAGCTCCATGCAGAAGAAGTTGGAGCTGGACGCCTGGCGGAAGCCCTGCTGAGGCCCCGTCGGGGCAGCAGGGCGGACCGGCCCGCCAGGCACTCCGTCGGACGGATTACTTGACAGCCAGCCAGATGACGGCGCCCACCACGACCAGCGCGACGACGGCGATCACGGCGATCAGGCCGGTCCGGTTGCCGCCGCTGCTGCTGCCATAGGTGGAGACGGAGCCCGGAGCCTGGGGTGCCGGGGTCTCGTCGACGAACGCCCGGAACATCTGGGTGTTGCCGGCGGGGTCGTAGTCGTTGTCAGCCATGGCACGGACTCTAACGAATCCGCCGACCCCGCCGACACCCCGGACCCTCCTCCGGCGCCCCGCCCCACCCGCCGGCCCGGGCGGGGCGGGGCGGGGCGGGGCGAGTACGACAGGCACGTGAACTCTGCCGCGACCACGGAATGCCGGTCCGGGCGATCCGGTTGACTCGGGTCATGACCGGAATCCACAGTGACGCCCCCGGCCGGGTCCGGCTCGGCACCTCCGACCTCGCCGTCCACCCCCTCTCCCTGGGCGGCAACGTCTTCGGCTGGACGGCCGACGAACAGCAGTCGTTCGCCGTCCTGGACGCCTACACCGCCGCCGGCGGCAACTTCGTCGACACCGCCGACACCTACTCCTCCTGGGTGCCCGGCAACACCGGCGGCGAGTCCGAGAGCATCATCGGCGACTGGCTGCGCAGCCGCGGCAACCGCGACGACCTGGTGATCGCCACCAAGGTCGGCCTCCACCCCGAGGCGCGCGGCCTGGGCGCGGCCACCATCAAGTCCTCGGTCGAGGGCTCACTGCGCCGGCTCGGCATCGAGCACATCGACCTCTACTACACCCACCAGGACGACGACACCCCGGTGGAGGAGTTCATCACCGCGCTGGACGACCTGGTGAAGGAGGGCAAGGTCCGCGAGATCGCCGCCTCCAACATCGGCGCCGAGCGGCTCGCCGAGGCGCTGGCCTTCTCCGAGCGCGAGGGCCTGGCCGCGTACGTCGCCGTCCAGCCGCACTACAACCTGGTCTCCCGCGCCACCTTCGAGGGCCCGCTCGCCGACGTGGTCGCCGCGCACGGCCTGGCCACGGTGCCCTACTACGCCCTCGCCTCCGGCTTCCTGACCGGCAAGTACCGGCTCGGCGGCGGCGAGGTGGCCAGCGCCCGCTCCGAGGGTGCCTCCCGCTACCTGGCCGACCCGCGCGGCCCCAAGGTGCTGGAGGCGCTGGACACCGTCGCCGCCGAGCACGAGGCGGAAATCGCCACGGTGGCCCTGGCCTGGCTGACCACCCGCCCGACGGTCGCCGCGCCGATCGCCAGCGCCCGCCGGGTCGAGCAGCTGCCGCCGCTGCTGGCCGCCGCCTCGCTGCGCCTCACCCCGGAGCAGCTCGCCCTGCTGGACGCCGCCTCCGCCTGACCCCGGCGCGGCGGCCCCCGGCGGAATCGATCCGCTCGGGGGCCGCCGCGCCGGACCCGCCGTTACGGGCGCCCGAAATGGGTCGGGTAGAAGCCGCTGCTGAGGGTGGAGACCCGCACCGTCTTCCCCGGGCGGGGCGCCTCGACGAACTTTCCGCCGCCGAGGTAGATCCCCACGTGGTGGATCCCGGAGGCCCGGCCGCTGTCCGACCAGAACAGCAGGTCACCGCGGTGCAGCTGTCCGGCGGTGATCGGGGTGGTGGCCGCGTACTGGTCGTCCGCCACCCGCGGCAGGCTGATGCCGCTGCGCCGGTAGGCCTGCTGGACCAGCCCCGAGCAGTCGAAGCCCGACGGGCCGTCACCGCCCCAGACGTAGGGCTTGCCGAGCTGGGCGAGCGCGTAGTCGATCGCCGACTGCGTGCTGCGGGAGGACGGCCCGCTGCCGGCGGCCGGCCGGTCGGGCGCCGGGTCCGACCCGCCGCCGGTCCCGCCGGTGCGGCTGAGGTAGACGTCGTAGTGGCTGGTGTACCGCCACTCGCCGCTGCCGTTCTTGAACCAGTACTTCGAGCCGTCCCAGCCCTGCCGCAGACCTGAGGACGACCAGCTCGACGAGGTGGGCGCCGGCGTGGACGCGGCGCCGTTGGAAACGGCCGCCTTGCCGGACGCGCCGGTCGCGCCGGTCACGCCGGTACGGGCGGCGTAGACGTCGTAGTGGCCGGTCCAGCGCCAGGTGCCGTTCGCGGCCTTGAACCAGTACTTCGAGCCGTCCCAGCCCTGCTTGCCGGGCGCGGCGTGCGCGGACCCGGCACCGGCCGTCAGACCGACCACGCCGGCTCCCGCCAGCACGGTGGTGGCCAGGCAGGTGGTCCGCACGGCGCGGTGTATTCGCGCGCCACCGGACGTCCCGGCCGCCGGGCGGGCAGTGCGCGGCCGGGCCGCGCAGTTCGGGCAGCCGCAGCCCGCCACGGCGGGGATGCTGCCGAGGGTCTCCTCGAAACCGATCAGCGCGGCGCCGGCACCGGCGAACTCCGCCTCGAAGTCGGCTTCGAACTCGGCCTCGACGTCGGTCTCGAAACCGGTCTCCGTGCCGATGGCTATCCTCATGCCGGTCGTCCTTCCTTCCGCCCGGCCCGGGCGGCCGGGGACGGTACCGAAGCGGCCACTCCGGCCGGGGCGACGAAGGCGACCAGCAACTGCTCCATCAGAGCGCTGCGGGCGGCCTCGTCGAGCTCGTGCGCGGTCGCGCGCTCCAGCCGGCGGACGGCGAGCGCCGCCGCCTCGACCGCGTCGTCCACCAGCACCGTGCGCAGGCCCGCGTCCAGGTCGGCCAGCCGGCGCCGGCGCATCGACTCGGCGACCTCGGGCGCGTAGTCCAGCGCGAGCGGCTGCGCCGAGTAGACCTCCAGCCCGGCCGGGGCGACCTCGGCGGCCAGCGCCCTGGTCAGCTCGTCGGCGAACCACTGGCCGTCGCGCAGCGCCGGGCCGGGTGCCGCGTTGCTGTCGCACGGCAGCATGGACGCCGTCCGGGTCAGCACCGCCTGCACCTGCTCGCGCAGGTAGTGCTCGTGGTCCTCGATCGCCAGCAGCGCCCGGGCAGTGTCCTTGACCCGCCAGACGATCAGCAGCCGCACGACGATCGGCGTACCGGTCCGGTCGACCACCTTGACCGGCTCGCTGCGCCAGTGCCGCAGCCGCACGTCCACCCGGCGCCGGCGCAGCAGCGGGTTGACCCAGACCAGACCGGTGCGCCGGACGGTGCCGCGGTAGCGGCCCCAGCGGCTGAGCACCCTGGTCTCACCGCCCGCGTTGGCCAGCAGCCCGGCCAGCGCGAGGACGATCAGCAGACCGGCCGCGCCGACCGCGACGCCGGACCGCACCGTCACCTCCGCCCCGCCGCTGGCCCGGGCGGCGGCACCGCGCAGATCGGGCAGCGCCTCCCAGGACGGGATGACGCCGTCGTTCAGCAGGACCAGCACGACGGCGGTCACCCCCGCCAGCAGCGCCAGCAGCGCGATCCAGCCGGGCAGCACCGCGGCTCCGTGCTCGCGCAGCGCCTGGTCGGCGCGCGGGGGCCGGCGGGAGGTGGTCGCGGTGACCGCGTCGGCCGGGGCCGCCGGGGCGGCCTCCGGCAGCTCCACCGCCTCCAGGACCGCCGTCTCCAGCGGGTCGCGCAGGTCGACCGGCGTGACCGCCGGACCGGGGACGACCGCCAGCGGCGTGGTCGCCGGCCCGTTGTCGACGGGTTTGCCCGTCTTGGGCGCCCTCGCCATCGGGCTGGAGCCGGAGGCGGAACGTTCCCGCAGGGTCGGTGGCAACGCCTTGGGCAGATTGTCGGGTCGCTGCGAAGAATCGCGGGTGACGTCCATGCACGGATCCTCGGGTTCGGTGTGTCGCGCAACGGGCGGCCCGGATCTGACGGGCAGTGCCAGAGTCAGGCTAAGTTCATACGTCATCAAATGCGACATTTGCGATAGAGCGTGTCGACATTTACTGACGAATCATCCGTAGCCGATCTGACGCGCAGGCACATGAGCGGATGGTCGGAGCGGTTCAGCGTCGTCGGGCACCGGGGCCTCGGGCGAAGACCCGGCGGGTGATCAGGCCGACCCCGGTGAGCAGCAGCAGGAGACCTGCGAGCCCAGCGCGCCAGCCCTCCGACCGGGAGTGGTCGGACGCGGGCTGCGCCTGCGTCGCCCCGCTCCCCGGGGAGGGCTCCGCGGACTGCTCGGCCGGGGGTGCGGCCAGGGCCCGGGAGGTCTCGGGCGAGACCTGCCCGGCGGGCACCGCCGGCGCGACCCCGGCGGTCGGGGTGGCGGTGGCGGCGGCTGTGGGGACGGCTGCGGTGGGGGCGGTCGACGGGACGGCCGAAGTGGCTGGAGTTGTCGAAGCGGCCGGTGAGGTCGACACCGCCGGGGCCGCCGGGGTGGCCGTGCCGGTCGCACCGGAGGCGGACGCCCCGGCACTCGGGCTCGGGGCCGGTCCGGCGCCCGGGCTCGCACTCGCACTCGCACTGGCCGGGGGCACCGTCCCGGCGGCGGGCGGGACGACGATCGGCAGCAGCCCGGGCAGGACAGGCTCCAGGACGGGCTCGGCGGCGGGGGCGGTGGGGGCAGCGGGGACGGACAGGGCAGTGGGAACGGACGGGCTCGGTGGGGCGGGCACCGACGGCGAGACCGTCGGCACGGGCACGGCGGGGGCCGTCGCCGTAGGCCGGTCGGCCGAGGGCGAGACGGCGGGCCCGGGCGGTGTGGGAGCCGCCGCCGGAGCCGGAGCCGCCGCGGACGCGGACGGCGCCACCACGGCGGGCGCGGAGGACGGCACCACCGGCGACGGCACCGCGACCGCCGGCCCCGACGCCAAGGGAACAGACGGTGCCGGAACGGACGGTGAGGGAGCGGACGGTGACGGCGCGCCGGGCACCGGAACCGCCGGGACGGTCGACGCCGCCGCAGGAGTGGACGCCGGCGCCGAGGGCGACGGCGAGGCCACCGAAGGGGACGGCGCAGGGGACGGCGTCCCCGGCGCGGGCGGGACGGCCGCCGCGACCCGGACGGTGACCGCGTCCGCCGCCGTCCCGTTGCCCGCCAGGTCGGTCGCCGTGACGACCAGCCACTGCTCGCCGTCCGTCAGGTCACGGTTGGCCGCGCAGGTCCAGCTGCCGTCGACGGCGGCGGTGGCACCGCAGGCCACGATCCGCTCCGCCGAGGCCGAGCTGCCGGCCCGGGCGGTGACGATCACCCGGGCCCCGGGCTCGGCCCGGCCGCCCAGCTTCGGGCGCGCCACCCGGACCGTCTCGCCCGCCGCCGGCGTGGTCAGCACCGGCCGGTCCGGCGGCACGGTGTCGACGACCAGCGTGAAGACCTGGCCCGGCGTCCGGTTCCCGGCGGCGTCGACGGCGTTCGGCGTCAGCTGGTGGCGCCCGTCCGGCAGGTTCTCCACCGGCAGGCAGGACCACCCGCCGTCGGACCGCACCGCCGTGCTGCACAGCTCGCCGCCCGCACCAGCGCCGGCGCCGCCTCGTGCCCCGGCCGGCCGGTCGGTGACCGAGACGGTGCTGCCCGGCTCCCCCGTGCCGGTCAGCTGGAGGCCGGGGTCGTTGGTGTACTCGGGGAGGGTGAGCACGGGAGCCGTGGGCGGGGCGGTCTTCACGGTGACCCGGACCGGATCGCCGCGCAGCACCAGCCCGCCACTGGTGGTCTCGACCGGGGTGAGGGTGTGCGCGCCCGCGGTCAGCGGCCCGCTCGGCCGGCAGGACCAGTCACCGCCCTTCTCGACCCGGGTCTTGCAGACCACCGCGTCCCCGTCGCGCACCTCGACCGTCGCTCCGGCCACCGCCCCCTCACCGCGCACCTGCGGGCGGGCGTCCGCGACGACGGTGCCGTCGACCGGAGTGGCGATCTCCGGCCGGGCGGCGCCGACCGTCAACCTGATCCGCTGGTCCGAGACCTGCCCTGAGTCGGCGAAGCCGCCGGCCGACACCAACTGGGCCGCGTCGCGGCCGATCCGCAGCCGGGCCCAGGTCTCCCCCGACGACGCGTTGGCGGGGACGGTCCACTCCAGGGTCGCGCTGTCCGCCGTGGCCGGGACCTCGGTCTGCACCCGCTCGGCGGGGTCGAACCGGCCGTTGCGGTCGAAGTCGACCCAGCCGGCCAGGGTGGCGGGGGCGCCGCCCACCGCGACCGGGACGGTGACCCGGTAGTACCGGCCGATCGCGGCCTCGGCCGGGTAGCCGACGGCCGGATCGCCGCCCTGGTACTCGCCGCGCCCGGGCTGGAGCCGGGGCGGTGCCGGGCTGGAGAAGACGCTGCGCCGGCCGGCGCCGTGGTCGAGCTGGACCAGCGGCTCGCCGGCCGCGTCCCTACCCCCGGCCGGGGTGGCGGGCGGCACCAGCGGGGTCGTGCCGGTGGTGGCGGCCCGCCGGCCGAGCCGGGCGGCGCCGCCGGCGTCCGCTCCGAGGAAGAGGTCGGAGAGCAGGTGGGAGGCATTGTCGTAGCCTTGCGGGGCGGTGCCGACGCCCTCGTCCAGGGTGACGGTGTAGGCCTGGAGGAGCGGCGCCGGCGCGGGCGCGGCGGTGGAGCCGGCCCGGGCGGTGGAGCGCTGCTCGACCCGGAAGACGGCCGTGCGGAAGGTCCCGGCCAGCTCCAGGCTGCCCTCGGCGGCGGATCCGGCGTCGGCGGCGGCGCCCGCTCCGGCGGGGGCCAGGCTGTTGCCGTCGACGGTCCAGCCCGGCCAGTCGGTCCGGTTGACCAGGGCGGGTGCGCCCGGTGAGCCGCCGGTGAGCGACAGACGCGAGACGGTGCTGGTGGCCCCGCCCTTTCCGGTGGCGACGGCGGAGAGTCCACTGACGTGCAGGCGGGGATTGCGGACCGGCCGGGAAAAGGCGATGCCGAGTGTTCCGACCGTGCGCCAGGAACCGTCCGTCTGCGGACGGTTGTCGGTGATCCGGAAGGTCTGCGCGGGATCTCCGGGCCGCAGTCCGTCCGTATAGAGGGCAGCCGCCCGACCGCCGCCGAACCGCTCGGCCAATTCCCCCGGCTCGGCCGCGACGTCGAATCCCGGGGCGGCGGAGAAATCGATGTGGACGGTGAGGCCGGAGGGAAGGACGGCACTCCGGTCCCCCGACCAGGTGTCGGGGGACTGCTGGGCGGCGGAGGTGGGCGGGTTCCAGCCGATCAGCAGCGCGGCCGCCAGAGCCGCCGAGGCACCGGCCGCCACCAGACGCGGCCGCCGCATCCCTCCCGTCCGGTGCGCGGGCCGGGCCGGGGCCGGGGCGGACAGGGCGGCATCGCGGGGGAACTGTCGGCTCATCCGGCTCTCCTTCGGTATCGGCTGCCGGGGTGGCCGGGCAGTCTGGGCACAAGATCTGACAAAACGGAATCACGATCCTGGGCCGGTCATACTGCGACACCTGCGCTATCGGCCGGGTCCCACCCGTTCGGCGGTCATCCGACCGGCAGGAAAGGATGTACCCGAAGGGAATGGATTTCATCCATTAGCGGCGTATCGCGGGGAATCCGGGGGATTCCGATCGGGCGCCGCGGACCGGTACCTGACCGTGCGTCGAGCGCTCCGTTGCGCACGACCGTTGCGCACCACCGGTGCGGACGACCGGTGCGAACGACCGGTGCGCTCGGCGGAGCCGGCGCCCGCACCTATCCACGCCGGGAGCGACTTCGCGACCGTTCGCCCACAGGACCGGCTTCGCCGAGGGGCTCCACCGGCAGCCGTCCGAGCCCGGCCGTGGCGCCCACGGCCCGGCCGCCCGGAACCCGGAAACCGGAACCCGGAGCCCTCAGTCCGGCCGCGGCGGACGGCCGGGCGGTCCGGAGCCGGGCCGAGCGCCCGGGCCGAGCGGGGGCCGATGGCCGACACGCGCCCGGAAAACGGAGAAGCCCCCGGCCGGTGGCCGGGGGCTTCTCGCTGGTGCGCTCAGCAGGATTCGAACCTGCAACCTCTTGATCCGTAGTCAAGTGCTCTATCCGTTGAGCTATGAGCGCAAGTGCCGGGCAGAACCCGGTCTTGCGAAGGTTTGGTGCGCTCAGCAGGATTCGAACCTGCAACCTCTTGATCCGTAGTCAAGTGCTCTATCCGTTGAGCTATGAGCGCTCGCCCTGGTGAACGTGCCAGCGGGGCGTTGCGGGGACAACATTACATGACCTGCGACGCGGGGCGAAATCGATTGATCCGGGCCCCGGAACGACCGGGCGGCGGCCCGATCCCCCGGCGCTCCGCGACCGGGCGCGCTCGGCGTCCGGCCCGGCCCCGACCGGGCCCCGGACATGCGAGAAGCCCCGCCGACGTGATCGTCGACGGGGCTCCCGGCTGGCGGAGGCTGAGGGATTTGAACCCTCGATGGGCTTTAAGACCCAAACCGCATTAGCAGTGCGGCGCCATAGACCGGACTAGGCGAAGCCTCCCCACATGGATCGCGCCCGCGTGGCGGACTCGCTCCGTGTGCCAGTGATGATGCCACAACCCGAGGGCCCGGCACCAACCACCGCCAACGTTACTAGGCGGGTCGTCCCCGCCGCAAAGAAGAATGAGATACTGCCTTCTCCGGAGGAGCTGCCCTGAGCCGAGGAGACCTGTCGACGTGAGCAGCAGGCCGATCCGAGGCGCTGCTCGCCTCGCCGCCATACTCGACGCCCTGCCCGACGCGTTGTTGCTGGTGAACAGCAACGGCACGGTCGTCGATGCCAACAGCGCAGCGGTCCAGGCGCTCCAGACACCCGGCACCTCACTGGTCGGCATGGGCGTACTGGACCTGCTGCCGGAGTTCGACCCGAGCCGGATCCCCGGCTCGATGCGGCCGAAACCGCGCGAGGACGACGCCCTCGACCGCCCGGTCCGGATGACCGCCCGCCGTACCGACGGCAGCACGTTCCCGGTCGAGGTCTCGGGCAACGACTTCGCCGACGACGGCGCGAGCGAGGGGCGGGGCTACGCGCTCTCCCCGCTCGTCCCCTACGACCCGTACCGTGAGGGCTCCCGGCCCTCCGGCAGCGACCTGCTCCTGCTGCTGGTCCGCGACCTCTCCAGCCGGCTCGGCGTCGAGGCGGAGCTGCGCCGTCAGCACAAGCAGACCGAGATGATCCTGCGGGCCGCCGCCGAGGGCGTGCTGGGCGTGGACCTCGAAGGCCGCTGCGTGCTGGTCAACCCGGCCGCCGCGCACATCCTGGAGTACCGGGCGAGCGAGCTGGGCGGGCGTGAGCTGCACCCGCTGATCCAGCACTCCCGGGCCGACGGCACCCCGCTGGCGCTGGAGGAGTCCGCGCTGCTGGACACCCTGACCTCCGGGCGCAAGCACCGGGTGCGCGGCACCGTGCTCTGGCGCAAGGACGGCCGTCCGGTCACCGTCGACCTCACCACCGCCCCGGTGCGCGACGGCGACCAGCTCGTCGGCGCGGTGATGACCTTCACCGATCGCAGCCGCGAGCTGGCCCTCGTCGCCCGCAACGAACACCTCACCGCCGTTCTGGAGAGCGAGCTGGGCGGCGCCCTGACCGCGCTGCACCGGCGGATCGACGCGCTCGCCGCCGACCCGGCCGGCCAGCTCTGGCCGGAGGCCAACTGGACGCTGCGACGGCTGGCCGACGAGTGCCGGCGGTTCGGCAAGCTGATCGACGGCGTCCTGGCCCACCAGCGCTCCGAGGCCGAGAACGCGGCCGGCGGCCCGGCCGACGACAAGGACGGCGCGAAGCCCGCCGCCGACCGGGTGCCGGTCGGCCTGGACAAGGTGATCCGCAAGGCCGTCGAGCACGCGGGCGAGCTGGTCGGCGCGGGTCGGGTGCGGTTCTCCGTGCACGCCGCCGCCGTCGAGGTGATCGCCGACCGGGAGCGGCTCGCCCAGGCGCTGGCCCACCTGGTCGCCGACGTCAGCGGGGTGGCGCTCTCGCTCGACGCCCCGCCCGCCGTCGGCTCCCCCGGACTGAACCCCGCCGGGACGGCCGCGCCGGCCCCGGCCGAGGGCGACGCCCCGATGGTGGTGCTCGCGGCCGCCCAGCGCGGCGACGTCGCCCGGGTGGAGATCCGCGGCCCCGGACGCGGCGGCAGCCCCGTCCACCTGCCGATAGCCCGCACGGTGGTCGAGCGCCACGGCGGCGTGCTCCAGCCGCACGAGCTGCCCGGCAAGGCCGGCACCACGTACGTCGTCGAGCTGCCGCTGGACCCGGTCGCGGCGAAGGCCGCCGCCGAACGCGCCTCGGCCGAGGGCCGGTCGGACCGGCCCAAGGAGAGCGACAGCGCGGTGCTGCCCGACCTGCCGGGCATCCCGCAGCTGCCCGCGGCCCGGCGCCCCGAGGACGACACCGAGAAGGCACCGGCCGACGGCCCGGCGCCCGCCGGGGCGTCCGACCCGGCGCCCGGACCGGAGCAGGCCGTGAACGAGGAGCCGGCGCAGCCACCGGTAGCCGAGCGGCGCGGGCGCCGGGGCCGGCCGGCGGCCGAACCCGAGGCCGTGCCCGAGGCCCTGCCCGAGGCCGACGCGGCGGCCGCCGCCGACCGTTGGCCGAACGCCCCGGCACGGGTCGAGCGGGCCGTCCCCGAGCAGTGGAACGGCACCGGCAACGACCCCGCCTACGGGCGCCAGGGCGCGAGCGCCACCACCGCCCAGCCGAGCGACCCGTGGGGCAAGGACGACGGCCGGTCCGGCACCGCGTACGCGGTGCCGGTCGACGGCCTCCCGGAGGAGCCCGCCGCGGCCGCTCCGGCGGCGCCGCGCGGCCCGTTCGCGCTCGGACCCGGCACCCCACCCGCCGACCCCGCCCCACCGGCTCCGGCCGACACCCCCGCCGCCGGTACGCCGGCCGGCGGCACCCCGGCGACCGGCGTACCGGTCGGCCCGGCCGAGGGCGTTCCGGCCGGTGCCGAGGCCTTCGGCCGGCCAGGCGCGGAGGGCGACGGCGCGGAGGAGCCGAAGCCGTCCCGGCGGCGCCGCGCGCTGCCGGCCAACGAGGACTCGTCGGGCGGGTTCGCGCTGCCCGGCATGCCCGAGTCCGCCCCGGTCTACCCCGGCCTGGAGCACGCGCTGCCCGCCGGTCCCGCGCCGGCCCCGCCCCAGCCGCCCGCCGCCCCGCCCACCGGCCGGCGCCGCCGGCTGGCCGTTCCGCCCGGCCCCGACACCGAGGCCCGGGAGGCCGCCGCGCAGCCGCCGTCGGCGCACGGAACGGCCGAGGGCGCTCCCGGCGCCCTGGAGCTCGCCCGGCCCGCGCTGCCCGCCGCCGGCTCGGACGGACCGGCCACGACCGGCCCGGACGGCCCGCAGCCGGTCGGCACCGGCCTGGCCGAGCTCGCTCCGCCGCGCCCGCTCGGCGCCCCCGGTGCTCCGGGCGGCTCCGGTACGGGCGTTCCGGCCGGACCGGCCGAGGCCTTCCAGGCCGCCCCGGCGGCGCCGGCCGCCGCACCGCAACTGCCCGCCGCGCCCGAGGCCAGGACGGCGCCGCGCCCGATGGCCGAACTGCCCGCCGCCGGTCACGACGACCCCGTCGAGCACCCCGCACGCCCCGTCCCGGCCGGGGACGGCGGCCCGCGCCGGCTGCTGGTCTGGCCCGAGCCCGACCCGGCCACCCGGCAGGCCCTGCAGGACCGCGGCTACCGGCCGGTGATCGTCCGCTCCCGCGAGGAGGTGGACGCCCAGATCGCCGGCTTCCCCGCCGCGCTCTTCGTCGACCCGCTGACCGGCCCGATCACCCGGACCGCCCTGCAGTCGCTGCGCACCGCCGCCCTCAACAGCAGGGTCCCGGTCCTGGTCACCGCGGGCCTCGGCCAGGCCACCCGGGACGCCGCGTACGGCGCCGACCCCGCCGTGCTGCTGCGCGCCCTCGCCCCCCGCGACGGCGAGAACCACGCCCCCCGGGTGCTGCTGGTCGAGGGCGATCCGGACATCGCCGCCGCCATGATCAGCAGCCTGGAGCGGCGCGGCATGCACGTCGAGCACGCGGTGGACGAGACCGACGCCGTCGCCCGCGCCAGCAGCGTGCAGCCGAACCTGGTGGTGATGGACCTCTTCCAGATCCGCCGCCGCCGGGTCGGCCTGCTGGACTGGCTGCGCGCCAACGACCGGCTGCACCGCACCCCGCTGGTCGTCTACACCTCGGTCGACCTCGACCCGCGGGAACTGCCCCGGCTGCGCACCGGCGAGACGGTGCTGTTCCTCGCCGAGCGCTCCACCAGCGCCGACGTCCAGTCCCGGATCGTCGACCTGCTCGGGCGGATCGGCGCGATGGGCGAGGCGGGCGTCGCGGCCGCCGGCTGACACGACCGGGGGCCGGCCACCCGTGGTGGCCGGCCCCCGGGCCCGGCTGTTCCCGCCGCTGTCCGCTACTCCTTGCCGAGCACCGTGACGTCCAGCTCGTCGGCCGCGTAGCCGGCCCGGATGACCTTCTTGTCGAACTTGCCGACCGAGGTCTTCGGCACCGCGTCGACGATCGCCCAGCGCTCCGGCAGCTGCCAGGAGGCGATCCGCTCGGCCAGGAACGCGCGCAGCTCCCGCAGTCCGGCCGTGGCGCCCGGCCGCAGCACCACGGTGGCCAGCGGGCGCTCGCCCCACTTCTCGTCCGGGACGGCGACCACGGCGGCCTCGGCCACCTCCGGGTGGGCCATCAGGTGGTTCTCCAGGTCCACCGAGGAGATCCACTCGCCGCCGGACTTGATGACGTCCTTGGCGCGGTCGGTCAGGGTCAGGTAGCCGTCCGGGGTGATGGTGCCCACATCGCCGGTGCGCAGCCAGCCGTCCTCGGAGAACTTATCGTCGGGGCGCTCCGGGTCGTGGCCGGCGCCGCCGTAGTACGCGCCGGCGATCCACGGCCCGCGCACCTCCAACTCGCCCGCCGAGACGCCGTCGTGCGGCATCCGCTCGCCGCCCGGACCGGTCAGCCGGGCCTCGACGGAGGCCGGGAAGACGCCCTGGGTGACCCGGTACGGCCACTCCTCCTCGGGGGTGAGGCCGCCGGGGGCCTGGGCGAAGGCGCCGAGCGGCGAGGTCTCGGTCATCCCCCAGGCGTGCACGACCCGGATGCCGTGCCGCTCGTCGAAGGCCTTCATCAGGGCGGGCGGGCAGGCGGAGCCGCCGATGACCACCATGCGCAGGCTGGAGGTGTCGTAGTCGCCCGCGTCCAGCTCGTCGAGCAGACCGCTCCAGATGGTCGGCACCGCGGCGCTGACGGTGGGCCGCACCCGGGCGATCATCTCGGCCAGCGGCTTCGGCTGGAGGAAGCGGTCCGGCATCAGCATGCCGGCACCGGACATGAAGGCGCCGTGCGGGATGCCCCAGGCGTTGACGTGGAACATCGGGACGACCGGCAGCGCGATGTCGCGCGGGGTGAAGGCGAAGTTGTCGCCGGTGTTGACCTGGAGGGCGTGCAGGTAGACCGAGCGGTGGCTGTAGAGCACGCCCTTCGGGTCACCGGTGGTGCCGGAGGTGTAGCAGAGCACGGCGGCCTGGCGCTCGTCGATGTCGGTCCGCCACGGAAACGTGGTGGGCCGTCCGGCGATCAGGTCCTCGTAGTCGTGCACGGCGCCGGTGAAGCCGGCCAGCACGGACCGGTCGCCGGGGCCGCTGACCACGATGTGCTTCAGGGTGGGGGCGAGTTCCGGCAGGACGGCCGCCAGCAGCGGCAGCACGGTGCCGTTGACGATGATCACGCGGTCGGCGGCGTGGTTGACGATGAACGACAGCTGGCCCGGCGGGAGCCGCAGGTTGAGCGTGTGCAGCACCGCTCCCATGGACGGCGCCGCGAGGTACGCCTCCAGGTGCTCGGCGTTGTTCCACATCAGCGTGGCCACCCGGTCGTCCCCGGTCACCCCGAGCTCGTCCCGCAGCGCGTGGGCGAGCTGCGCGGCGCGCGCGCCGACCTCCGCGTACGTCCGGACGACCGGGCCGGTGCCGTCCCAGGTCGTGACGGTCGACCGCCCATGGATGGTCGACCCGTGCTCCAGGATCCTGGCGACGGTGAGCGGGACGTCCTGCATCGTGCTGAACACGGGTCCTCCTTGACCGGGCGGCACTGCGGCGGCGACTGCGACGGTCACCGGGCGGCTACTGGGCGGTAATAGCGGCAGTCGAGCCCGATTGTGCCTCTCCACCTGCCCGCTGTCAGCATTCCGGCGCCGTTGCACGGGTCACGGATTCGCCGCGTCGGCCGGGGGCGGGGTCCGTGGGCCGCGTCGGCCGGGGGCGGGGTCCGTGGGCCGTGCCCGCCGCCCGTGACGCTACGGGGCCAGTCCGTCCCGCTCGCGCTCGCCGGCCAGGGCCGCCAGGTCGTCGAAGGTCCGCAGCAGGACGGCCCGCCGCTCCTCCTTGTGCCCGGGGGCGGGCTCCAGCCCGTCGATGCTCTGCTCCCAGACCGCCATGAAGTCCGCCTTCCAGCCCTCGATCGTGGCCGCGGCGGGCAGACCGGCGCCGACGTAGTGGCGGGAGGCGATCAGGTGGAGCAGTTCGAGGTTGCACGGGACGGCCGTGCCCCAGTACTCGTCCGCCTCCAGCTCGACCCGGTCACCGGCCATCGCCTGCTCGACCTCGCCGATCAGCCGGGCCGTGAACTCGCCGAGGTGATCGGCGGCCGTGTCGCTGTCGAAGTTGCCGCTGCCCCAGGTGCCCATGAGTCCTCCGTGATCGGGTCGATCGGTCAGCCCTGTTGTAGCGGGCCGCGCTGACACTGCCGCGGCCGGTCGCACCGACAGCGGCACGCGATACTGGGCGGCATGAGCGACAGTCATGACGATCGCCGGGTACAGCCCGAGCCGGCCGGGTTCCGCGTGCCGTGCCCGTGCTGTTCCGACGGGGTGCGGACGCGGGCGCGGCTGGGCGTCCGGGCCGACCGCTCGGGTACCGGGCACATCCCGGAGACCTGCCGGGACTGCGACGGGCGCGGCTGGCTCTCCCTCGGCCTCCGGGACTGAGCCGCGCCCGCCGGCCCGAGCCGCGGAACCGCACCGGGTGGCCGGGCAGGGGCCGGCGGGTGAGCCGTACCCGCGCGGGCGGGCGGGGGCAGCGACCGGTCAGACCTGCCGGTCGGGGCGGTACAGGCGGACGCAGACCCCGGGGTCCGGCAGGTAGGCCGGGTCCAGGACGTACCCCTGCTCGGCGGCGACCCGCAGGACGTGCTGGGCGCCCGCGCCACGGTAGGTCGCGAGGTTGACGCGGATCCGCCGGGGCGCCTCGGCGCCCTTGCCGTTGCCCGGGCGGACCTCGCGCGCGACGATGCGGCGGACGTGGCGGTCCCAGGCGGCGGCGCTGCCGGTGAACTCCGCCCGGAAGGCGCGCGGACCGACCGCCCAGCGGGCACCCCAGCGGTCCCAGTAGTCGGGCTCGGGGTGCTTCACCCAGAAGGCCAGCAGGCTGAGTACCCCGCAGACGGGGACGTAGGCGATCTGCAGCACGAGCATGAACGGCAGCAGGAACGCGGACCGGCCCGGTCGGGCGCCCCACGGCGTGCCCGGGGCGGCCGGCGGATCCTGCGGCCCGGGTGCGGACACCCGGGCCGGGGCGGGGTACCGGCGGCTCAGCCGGACACGCCCCAGGTCGCCGCCTGCGGGGACGCCCTGCCAGCCGTAGCGCTCCGCGAGCCGGACCACCCCGGCCGCGCCCAGGCCCCGGTAGAGGCGGACCGCCAGCTTGACCCCGACGGTGCGGCCGAAGTCGGCCCCGACGTCGCCGTCACCGGCGGCGTACCCCGCCTCGGCGAGCCGGATCCGGCGCTCCAGGATCGGGCCGACGTACCGCTCCCAGTCCTCCGGGCGGCCGGTGAGCTCGGCCTTGAGGCGGCGCGGTGGGACGAAGGTGCGGTTGACCTTCAGCCAGGAGTCGGACTCGGGGCCGGACGGGCCACTGGCGCCGGTCCAGAGCAGGATCGCGAACAGGGCGACCAGGGCGGCGATCCAGACCGGTGCGTAGATCCACTGGAGGGTGAACTGCAGCAGCACGGCGATCCGGCTGCGGCGCGGCCGGGGGCCGGGGAAGCCGTCGTCGAAGGACGCGGCGGCGGCTGCGGCGAGCCCGGCGGGCGCTGGTTGCGAGGGGAGCGGCTGGGCGTACGGGTTCGGCCCGGCGTACGGCTGGGGCTGGGGGTACGGCTGGGGCTGGGGGTACGGCTGGGGCTGCCCGTACGGGCCGGCGGCGGCCGGGCTGTACGGCTGCGGGTACGGGTACGGCTGCGGCTGCGGCTGCGGGTACGGCTGCGGCTGGGCGTACGGGTTCGGGCCGGTGTACGGGCCGCTCTGCGGGTACGGCCCGGGCGGTGGGATCGCGCCCTGCCCACCCGCTCCGGCGTGGTGCCCCTGACCCTCCGACATGCCCGTCCCCCTCCGTGCGGCCGATCGACGGGACACCCTATCCGGCCCGGGTGCCCGGCCCGTCAGCCCGCCAGCGGCGCGTCCACCTGGTTGCGGTCGACGGTGAGCGTGGCGCCGCCGTACGTCTCCGTCACGTTGCCCCGGTACTGGTGGACGCGCTGGCGGTCGGCCCAGAGGTCGGAGGTGAGGGCGCCACTGTCGGCGGTGTCCGCGTGGTCGTCCCAGCGGGCGTACCAGAGCGTGTCGGGCAGCGGGGAGCTGCCCGCGCGGGCGGCCGCGGCGAGGTCGGCGACGCCGGAGTCGAGGCTGGAGTAGAAGCCGGACCGGTAGCCGACCGCGTGCAGCCCCTGGGTCCAGCCGAGCGCGAAGTCGACGACGGCCTGGCCACAGGCCGGGTCCTGCGTCGGGTACGACTCGATGTCCAGGAACACCGGGCTGCCCATGCCGAGTCCGACGGCCGTGAGGCCGCGGACCGCCTCGGCCGCTTCGGCCCGCCCCTGCTGGGCCGCACGGGCCGGGTCGATCCGCTGCGGCTTGCCCTTGAGCTCGCTGCACGGCGCCTGCAGCCCGACGTGGACGGGGAGGAAGCGCCAGCCCATCGCCCGCGCCTGGCGGACCCAGTCGGCGGTGAGCCCCGGCTGCGCGCAGCCGCGCTGGGACCCGCTGGTGTAGATGCCGACCGCGCCGTAGGGGGAGGTGCCGCGCCAGGCCCGGAGGGTGTCGAGCGGGGGTGCGGTGCAGGCGTCGAAGGCCGCGCCGCTGTAGAGGTCGCGGACCCGCTGGGCGGGCGGGCCGGACCGGTCGGGCAGGACGGTGGCCCGGATGCGGGGTGCCGCGGCGGCCACCGGAGCGGTCGCCCCGGCGCTCACGCCTGCCCCGTCGATCGCGAGCAGGAGCACGAGGGAGGCGGCGGCCAGGGCCGCGGGGCGGAGATAGCGCACCCCGCCTTGATACTGACGGGCCATCGGACGAATACGGCAACCGCGCCGCATGCCCCGGAGAAGCTCACCCTTTCGGGCGCACCCGTCCGCATCCGTCCGCATTTTGGTAACGAGCTTGCCCCCGCGTCACTCCTTACGGCAAACTCGCCACTATGCCCACGTCCCACACCGGCCAAACCACCTCCCCGACGCCGGCCGCCGCCGTCGCCGAGGCCCTTGCCATGCCGCCCGCCCCCAAGGGCGAGCCCGCCGGCGAGCGCGGTGGTTGGCGACGAGGCGGGGCCCCGGGCCAAGGGCTGTCACCGGGCAGGCGACCCGCCGAGCCGTCCGGCCGGCGGTACTCGAAGCTCGTGCGGCGCCCGGAGCGAATCCCGGCGCCGTTCCTGTGTCTGGCCGCGATGTTCCTGGTGCAGCTCGGCATCGCGCTGTCCAAGCCGCTCTTCGACCCGCTCGGGGTGAGCGGCACGACCTTCCTGCGGCTCGGGTTCGCGGCGGTGATCCTGCTCGCCGTCACCCGCCCCAGGCTGCGGGGCCGGCGGCCGCGCGACCTCGCCGCCGCCGGTCTGCTCGGGGTGGCGTCCGCCGGGATGACGCTGCTCTTCGCCGGAGCGATCGACCGGCTGCCGATGGGCACCGCCGCGACGATCGAGTTCCTCGGCCCGCTCGCGGTCGCGCTGATCTTCGCCCGCCGGGCCAGCCATCTGGTCTGGGCGCTGCTCGCGGCCGGCGGAGTGGCCCTGCTGACGCTGCTCGGCGAGGGCGGCGGCGGATCGTCGCTCGACCCGGTCGGCCTGGCCTACGCCTTCGGCGCGGCCGCCTGCTACGCGGCGTACATCCTGTTCACGGACAAGGTCGGCGCCGCGTTCCAGGGGTTCCAGGGGCTGGCGGTGTCGATGACGGTCGGCGCCCTGACCCTGGCGCCGTTCGGACTCGGCCAGGCCTGGGACGGGCTGACCGCGCCCGGCGCCTCGCCGCTGACCCTGCTGCTCGCGGTGGCCGGGGTCTCGCTGCTGCTGCCGGTGATCCCGTACGCGCTGGAGATGACCGCGCTGCGACGGATGCCGCAGCGGGTGTTCAGCGTCCTGGTCAGCCTGGAACCGGCGGTCAGCGCGCTGGTCGGCCTGGTGGTGCTGGGCCAGCTGCTCGGCGCGGTGCAGCTGGCCGGTATCGGCTGCGTGGTGGCCGCCAGCGTGGGGGCCACGCTCACCGGGCGGCGGTGACGGGGGCGGAGTGACGGGGGCGGAGTGACGGGGCAGCCTCCTGCACGGAGGGGCCCCGTCGGGCGTCCGTTACGGCCAGAGCAGGGTCCGCGACCACTCCGGGGTGCGGACCGGGCCCGTCCGGGTGTAGCGCAGCCGGACGTGACGGCGGTTGGCGTCGCCCTGCCAGTACTCCACCTCGTGCGCCCAGAGCGTGTAGACGGCGTGCCCGGCCGCGACGGTGTCCGGAGTCGTCTCCAGCCGGCGGCGGGCGACCGCCTCCGCCTCGTCGTACTCGGCCAGCGAGGCCAGCGGCTCGCTCTGCCGGCCGACCAGCGCACCGACCCGGGCGGCCGGGGAGCGGGTGGCGAACTCGGCCGCCGCGACCTGGTCGGCGGCCCGCTCGACCGTGCCGCGGACCCGGACCTGACGGCCCAGCGGCGGCCAGTAGAGGGTGAGCGCGGCGGCCGGGTGATCGGCGAGCTGGCGGCCCTTGGGGCTGTCCGCGGCGGCCGAGAAGACCCAGCCGGTGCCGGAGGCGTCGACATCGCGCAGCACCAGCACCCGGGCGTCCGGCAGACCGTCGGCGTCCACCGTGGAGAGCGTGGCCACCTGCGGGTCCAGCACACCGGCCGCGAGCGCGGTCGCCAGCCACTCGGCGAAGAGCAGGCCGGGCTCGGCCGGTGCCGACTCGGCATCGAAGGACGGCAGCGGGCGGGCCATCGGCGGGCGGCCGAGCAACAGCTCGGGTACGGACCTGGGCGCCGGCCTCGACTCGGGCCTCGGCTCCGGTCCCGGGGCAGGCCTGGCCTCGCCCGGGCCGCTCAGGCCCTCCTCCTCCGCTGCCATCGCGCCCTTCCTTCCGGTTGCCGCGGACGCAGCCCCTCGCCGTCGGGGCCGTCGGGGCCCCGGGCGCGAGGTGCGCTGTCGGAGCGCAACCGTACCGCCGACGGGTGACCGCTCGGTGCGCGCCCTCGTCGGGAGCGGGCGTGGGGACCGGCGCGAGCCGGCCGGAGGCGGCTTCCGGCGCGCGTGGGTGGCGGCCGCGCTCCGTCCGGGGCTCCGGGCACGGCGCTCCGGGGCGCGGCGCTCCGGGGCCGCGCCTTCCGGGGCCGCGCCTTCCGGGCTGGGTGCGTGAACGCGCTCGTGGGCGGTGCCGATCGACGGCACCGCCCACGAGGCCGGTTTGCGGTGACCCTTTCCGCTACCCGGTTCCCTGCATCGAGTTGTCTCACTTCGAGCCCCACCGCGAGCGCTCGACCCACTCGCGGTCACCCACCTTCGGCGCCCCCGCCGGCGGTGGCACCCGTTCCCGTCAGTTGAAGACCGGAGCAAAGACGATGTTGAAGTTCTTGTTGGACTGACCGGCCAGGATGGTGCCCGAGTTGTCCTTCACCGCGAGGGTGTTGGCCTGGTTCGAGGCACCGGACCCGGTGGCCGTCTGCTGGGTGGACACGTAGTTGCCGTCGACGGAGCCGAAGACGTTGCCCGTGCCGACGTTGGACACCACACCACTGTTGGAACCGTCGTTGGCCAGCGCGCCGTTGTCGGCGGCGGCGGCGCCGGCGCCCGCCAGCAGCAGACCGGCCGCAAGCGGGGCCGCGACCAGAAGACCGGCCAGCCGGCGGTGGCGAGTGCGAACCATGAAAGCCTCCAAGAAAGCTGTAAATCGTGCATTGTGTGCGGGAGTTCGTCGGCCAGACGAACCCCTGCGGGCTGCGACGCCGAGAGACAGACTTCCGCAACAAATCGACAAAGCGCCACCTAGCGCCCCCGTTTTCGCCCGTTAGCGTGATATCCAGGGCGACGGTGAATAACGAGCGCTCCAGCGGACAGTGCGCCGACACACCGGCACTCACCTGGCATTTCGCCCGAACGGTGGCGCCTGGCGCGACGTTGGGGAGCGGCGCGCGGGGAGCACACGAAGAACCAGGCGCACCACCCTGGCGCACGACATAGGCGAATGCGCCCCCTTTGCGGAGGGCCACTCGACCTTGTCGATATATCCAGCCATCCTGCGACTATTCCACTATCCTACTTAGCCCAGGGGAATGCGGCAGCCGAAGGCCCTGGAAAGTCGCTCAGGGCTGATTGTCAGACCGCCTTGCCGGGGTTGAGAATGCCCAGCGGATCGAAGACCGCCTTCAGCTGCTGCTGCAGTTCCAGCGCCACCGGCCCCAGCTCGCGTGCCAGCCACTCCCGCTTCAGCAGCCCGACCCCGTGCTCCCCGGTGATCGTGCCGCCCAACTCCAGCCCCAGCGCCATGATCTCGTCGAAGGAACGCTGCGCCCGGGCCGACTCCTCCGGATCGTCCGCGTCGAAGATGACGATCGGATGGGTGTTGCCGTCGCCCGCGTGGCTGACCACCCCGATGGTCAGCGCGTGCCGCTCGGCGATCGCGGCGACGCCGTTCAGCATCTCGGCCAGCCGCGAGCGCGGCACCCCCACGTCGTCGATCATCGTGGTCCCCAGCCGGTCCATCGCGGGCAGGGCCAGCCGGCGTGCCTGCAGCAGCAGTTCGGACTCCGCCTGGTCCTCGGCCGGCACCACCTCGGTCGCGCCCGCCGCCCGGCAGATCTCGCCCACCACCGCGAGCTCGGCCGCCGGGTCCGGCCCGTCGAAGGCCACCAGCAGCAGGGCCTGGGTCGACTCCGGCAGCCCCATCTGCCCCAGCTCGTTGACCGCCCGCACGGAGACCGTGTCCATCAGCTCCATCAGCGACGGCGTGAGGCCGCGCGCCATCACCTCGCAGACCGCCGCGCCCGCCGTGTCCGCGCTCGGGAACTCCGCGGCCAGCGCCAACTGCGGTGCCGGAGCCGGCCGCAACGCCACCACTGCGCCCACCACCACGCCCAGCGTGCCCTCCGAACCGACCAGCAGCCTGGTCAGGTCGTAGCCCGCCACCCCCTTGGCCGTCCGACGACCGGTGGACAGCAGCCGCCCGTCCGCCAGCACCACGTCGAGGCCCAGCACGTACTCACTGGTGACGCCGTACTTGACGCAGCAGAGCCCGCCCGCGCCGGTGCCGATGTTGCCCCCGATGGTGCAGGATTCCCAGCTGGACGGGTCCGGCGGGTAGGCCAGCCCCACCTCTCCGGCCGCCCTGGACAGTTCCGCGTTCACCACGCCCGGCTCCACCACCGCGATCCGGTTCACCGGATCGACCTCCAGGATGCGGTTCATCTTCACCATCGACAGCACGATGCAGCCGTCCACCGCGTTGGCCGCGCCGGAGAGCCCGGTCCGGGCGCCCTGCGGCACCACCGGTACGCGCAGCTCGGTGGCGGTCCGCAGGACGTGCTGCACCTGCTCGACCGTCTCCGGGAAGACCACCACGGCGGGGTTGCCGGCCGCGCAGAAGCCCGCCATGTCGTGGCTGTAGGCGGCCATCACGTCCGGGTCCACCACCAGGGCCCCGCCCGGGAGCCCCGTCGCCAGTCGGTCCGTCAGATCACTCATCGCCGCCTCCGATCGCCGCCCGGCACACGCCGCCCCGGCCTCACGCCGCCGGTCGTACGCGGTCGCGCCGCACGCCGCCGAGTCGTAGGAGATCGAGCCGTACGCCGCCCATCGCCTCTGCCCGCACTCTGCCCCGCCACCGCACGACCGGCAAGTACGCCGCTCCGGCCCGCCCCTGTCCGGTTCTCGGCCCTCGGTCCACGAAGCGACGGCGCGGGCCGCGGCTCAGACCCGGCGAAGTGCGGAGGACGCCCAGGCCGCCAGCCCCGCTCCGCCGGCGGCGAGCGCGCAGAGCGTCGTCGGCCACCTGGCGCCGGCCACCTCGGCGAGGAGACCGAGCAGTCCGGTGGACAGCACCAGCGCCGCACTCTGGACCAGCGTCAACAGGGCCTGGACCCGGGCGAGATGGTCGACCGGGGCACCGCGGAGCACCAGCGGTCCGAGGTGGCAGGCGAACATCCCCGACCCCGCCCCGGCCAGCACGCTGCCCGCCACCGCCGTGGCCGGTGCGGACGCCCAGGCCAGCACCGCGGTCCCCACCGAGGCCACGCAGAGCCCGGCCGCCGCCCCGGCTCCTGCCCTGCGCAGGCCGCCCCGCCAGGAGACCAGCCCCGCCACCGCGAGCACCCCGGCCCCCTGTCCACCGGCGGACAGCCCGGCCGACCAGGCGCCCCAGCCGTGGGCGCGGGCGAGCAGCGGCGCGAGGAGCGGGACCACCGGCAGCAGCGCCCCGGCCGCGGCACCGGTGAGCAGCAGCGCGGCGCGCAGCAGCGGATCCGCCAGGGCCAGCCGGACCCCGGCCGCCGCCTCGCGCAGCAGCCCCGGCGCGGACGGTCCGCGCCCCGCCGTCTCCCGGTCGGTCGGCCGCGCCGCCGCCGGCTCCACCGGCCGGATCCTCAGCAGCACCAGGAGGAGCACCCCGAAACTCGCCGCGTCCACCAGGGCCGCCCCCGGCAGGCCGCCCGCCGCGACCAGGACACCGCCGAGCGGTGCGCCCAGCAGGGCGGCGGTCTGCCCGCCGGCCTGCCGCAGCGCGAGGGCCCGCGGCAGCTGCGCCGCGCCCACCAGACGGCAGGGCATCGATCCGCTCGCCGGGAGGTAGAACGCGTCGACGGTGCCGATCACGGCAGCCGCCAGGAGCAGCAGCCGGAGCGGCGTGCCCCAGAGCGCCGCGGCGGCCGCGAGGGCCAGGGCGGCCACCAGCATCACCGCGTCCCCGGCGAGCATCACCCGGCGGGCACCGAACCGGTCCGCCACCGCGCCGCCCAGCAGGACCAGGACGGTGCGGGGCAGCGTGATCGCGGTCAGCACCAGACCTGCCGCGCTCCCGCCGTGCGCGGAGGCCGCCCAGCCCAGGGCGAGGTACAGCGCGGCGTCGCCGAGCAGACCGGCCTGGGTGCCGGCCAGCCAGAGCAGGTACGGGCCCGGGAGCGCGGCCCGGGCGGGAGGGTCGGCGGGCGTGGTGCCGGTGTCCGTCGCGGGTGGGTCGGCGGGCGTGGTGCCGGTGTCCGTCGCGGGTGGGTCGGCGGGCGTGGTGCCGGTGTCGGTGGCCATGGCCGCCGACCGTAGGGGCCTCGACCAGGTCGAGGGCAAGGCCGCCGACGGCCCCGCCGCGCCCCCTCCCCTCCCTTCCCCTCACCTTTCCTCCCCTCCCCTCCCCTCCCTCCTCGCCTGACTACAGGCGGACCACCGGCTCCTGGAACTCCGTCACCCAGTCCGCCGGCGCGTCCGGGCACTCCAGGTACAGCTCCCGCGCGTAGCCCGTGGAGCGGTAGCCGTTCTCGTCGATGAACCGGGCCAGCGTCTGGAAGGCGCCCAGCGCGTCGTCCATCGACCCCCGGTGCACGATGGTCGCCGCCTCCGGGATCTCCGGCAGGTCGACCACCTCGAAGCCGTGCTCCGCAGCGCCGGAGACCGTCGCCCCGACCGGCACCGCCACCCGGATCAGCACCGCGCCGTCCCCCTCCGGGATGTCCTCGTAGCGGGCCACGGACGGCCCGGCCTCCGCCACCCCGGCCTCCGCCAGCCGTCGGCAGAGCTCCTGGAACAGCGGCCCGATCACCGGTCCGATGTCCTCCGGCTCGTAGCCGGCCGCGACGGCGGTCAGCTCCGCCACCCGGACCGACGGCACCCGCTTCACCACGACGTCCTGTGCAGGCATGGTTCCCTCGCTCTCGATCGTCCGGAGCCTCGCCTCGACCCGGGCCAGCCGCTGGGCGTCCGCCGCCATCGCGGCGGCCAGTTCGGCCTGCCGCAGCCGCAGCATCCCGCGCAGCTCGGCCGCGTCCACCCGCTCGTCCAGGACGGCCCGCACCTGCTGCAGGGTGAAGCCGAGGTCCTTGAGGGCGATGACGCGGTTGAGCCGGGCGAGCTGGGCGGCCTCGTAGGAGCGGTAGCCGCTGACCGGGTCGACCCGGGCCGGGTGCAACAGCCCGATCGCGTCGTAATGGCGCAGCATCCGGACCGACACCCGGCCGTGCTTGGCGAAGTCTCCGATGTTGAACATGATGCCTCCAGTGCAGAGCCTCACACCGTGTCATGGTCAAGCACCGGCGCCCACGGCCGGGTCGGGCAACCCGGCCCGGCCGTCCGCCCGTCCGCGCTTCCGTCCGTCCGCCCCGTCAGTCCGTCAGTCCGTCACGTCGAACCCCCGCCGCTGCCCCAGCTCCCGCAGACTCCGCTGACCGGGGATGCCGTTGGCGTCCGAGCCCGCGTAGCCGAGGCTGCGCTGGAAGGCCGCGTACGCCTGCACCGTCGTGCTGCCCAGCGAGCCGTCCACCCAGCGCTGCTCCAGGAACCCCTCGTCGACCAGCGCCTGTTCGACGATCCGGACCTCGCCGCCGTAGGTCTGGTGGCCCTGCTCGGCGCCCGGGTCGGTCCGGGCCGCCGCGACGACGTGGGCCAGCGAGACGCGGCGCGGCGAGGGCAGCCGGCCGAGCAGCCGGCGCAACGACTGCTCGCCCGGGACGCCGTCCGCGTCACTGCCCGAGTACCCCAGACTGCGCTGGTATTCCTGGTAGTTGAGGGTGTCGGCGTCCCGCCAGTCCTCGTCCGGACCGGTCGTGTAGTGCGCACCGTGCCCGGCCGCCACCAGCGCCTCGCCCACCTCGCGGACCTGCGGCCCGTGCGCGCCGTAGCCGTACTCCAGGCCGTTGATCGTCACCCGCCGGCGGACCGGCGCGGTGTCGGACCGGGGCGGCGGCGGCAACGGACCGCCGCCCGCGGCGGCGGCGATCCCGGGCAGCACGATGTCGTAGAACTGCCGCACCCGGGCGTCCCCGGGGCACGACGTACCGCCGTCCGACCACTCCGGGAAGAGCCGGTGGAAGCCGAAGCCCGGGTCGTTCGCGCTCCGGCAGGCCCGCACCGGGATCCCGTGCCGCCCGTGCAGCCAGACGCCGAGCGCGACGAGGGCGGCGACCTGCGCGTCCGTCCACGGATCGGTGTTCTGGTCGTTGCTGGCCGACTCGACGCTCACCGCCCCCGTGCCGTCCGCCCTGCGGTTCGCCCCCAT
Organism: Kitasatospora sp. NPDC001603; assembly: GCF_040298365.1. Lineage (NCBI taxonomy): Bacteria > Bacillati > Actinomycetota > Actinomycetes > Kitasatosporales > Streptomycetaceae > Kitasatospora > Kitasatospora sp. NPDC001603. Next base: position 30,148 of record NZ_JBEPAA010000015.1, on the reverse strand, counting down.
GTTGGCGTCCGCCCGGGTCTCCGTCCCGATGAACTGGCCCACACTGCCGTCGTATCCGACCCCGAAGTGCGACTCCAGATTGGTCGAGTCCCGCCAGTACTCGTAGATTCGGCGCGGCGCCCACGGCGCCGCGATGCTGTGGAAGATCACCTGCGTCGGCACGATCGCCGGCTGGTCGTCCGACTCGGGCTGAAGCTCCAGCTTCTCAGCGCCGGGGTACCAGGCCATCAGTCTCTCCTCGCCGGGCCCAGGGCAGTCCGCCCCTTACGCCCGACACACGAACCCCTCACCCCCTCACGAGCACACCCCCACCCCAAACCCCCCGTTCAGGTGAATTCCACCCCCGAAAACGCAGAAGGCGGGTGCCGACTCGACGTCGGCACCCGCCTTGAGCAGGTGGTTCTCCAACCAGCGGAGAGCGTGGGATTCGAACCCACGGTGCGGGGTCACCGCACGACAGTTTTCAAGATCGCCAGAGCATTCCACCCCAACCGGCCCGCCAGCTGCACAGACACTGATGCGGCCCCGCATGACCCCCGAGCGCGTTCCAGGAGTGCTCCACAGCCCCACCCGAGCTGACTTCGCCTCCCCGATGACAATATCGAACTGACGTGCGATCATTGGCGCGGTTCCAAAATCTGCGCCTCAGTTGAGGTACAGTTTTTGGAACCGACTAGCTGGGGAGGGGTTGTGGCAACGCGTACCACCTTTGGGGAGCCCGAGCGGCACCGACTCGAGGATCTGGAGTTGCCGGCCGAGCTGCTGAACGACATCTTGGCTCGTACCGTGGCAGACGTACGGAGCTGCACCGAGCTCGACGCTCCGGCAGCTCCTGGGTTCATGTTCTGGAGTCGCTGCAACCGCTACTTGGCGGAAGAGCTCATCCCTCGCGGCTGGAAGCACACGCAGCGCGACAGCATCCTTCGGGTCATCCATCCCAGCCTGGAGTTTGCTGTCACCGCCCTGAGTGGGGCAGGAGGCGTCGGAGATCTGGAGGCTCGCCCGCGGTCGAAGAACCCGAAGGGCCCCGCTATGGCGCGACTTGTCGACCGCAACGGTCAGGGCGCCTTCTTCACTGCCGACGAGGTCAGGTACGGTCGGCAGCTTGAGGAGATGCCGACTTGGTGTTTCCTCTACAAGCGAAGCAAGCGGTCGGGCATCTCGGCCGAACTGTCGCTCCCCGTGAAGATGAACGGGAAGTTCGTCGATGAGTGGAAGTACCGAAACGTTTGGGACTTGCCGGACATTGACGACCCGGGCTCTGACATCTCGCTTCTCGATGACCCGGGGGACAACGACGGCCCTGACGTTTTGGTCGAGTTCCTCGGGGGGAGCTAAAGCAGGCAACTACTGGTAGGAGTTGAGGAAAGTGTTTACGCCGGCTCGGCTGATCCTGGCTCGTAAGCGTCGACGGATGACGCTAGCAGCTCTCAGTAGAGAATCCGGGATCTCCGTTAGAAGCTTGACGGCACATGAGAACGGCCATAAGAAGCCATCCCAGGAGACACTTTCCACACTCGCCGCAGCGCTGAAAGTCCCCGAGTCCTTTCTTGAGGCGCCTGCAATTCCAGTTATGCAAGCGGACGCCGTGAGCTTCCGCGCCCCTTCCAAAATGAGTGCACTAGAACGGGACAGCGCACTCAGCTCGGGCGCGGTAGCCGCATCTCTAAACACTTGGCTTGAAGGAAAGTTTCGACTCCCCCGGCCAAATGTTCCAACATACCCGCACCTTAGGCCAGATGAAGCAGCGGAAAGGATCAGGGCACACTGGGGGCTCGGAGAGGCCCCAGTGCCAAACCTGGTCCACCTGCTTGAAGCCAATGGGGTCCGGGTCTTTTCCCTGCCTAGCGACTGCCTTGATGCCGACGCATTCTCTACCACTCGCTCCGGCACTCCGTTTATCTTTCTAAATACACGCAAGAGTGGTGAGCGAGGAAGATTTGATGCCGCTCATGAACTCGGCCACCTCGTAATGCACTCGGAGCATCGAATTCCGCACGGCGTAGAAGCCGAGCAGGAAGCTCAGCAATTCGCCTCCTCGTTCCTAATGCCGCGCTCCGGAATCTTGGCCCAGAAACTCAACGGGGCAACAATCGAACGAATTCTCAGCGCCAAGCGCAAATGGGGCGTTGCCGCAATGGCTCTTACGTATCGCCTGAACGACCTTGGCTTGATCTCCGAGTGGAGCTATCGGACGACGGCAAAGCAGCTCTCTCAGATGGGTTTCAGGCGCTCGGAGCCTGGCTCCCACATGGTACGCGAAAGCAGCCAGCTTCTCGCTAAAGTATTCGAGGCTCTCCGCTCTCAGGGATTCTCTCCCGCCGAAGTCGCCGAGGCGATTAATGTATTCCCCGAAGAGTTGAATGAATATGTATTCGGCCTGATTCCTCTGGCGATCGATGGTGGCGGAGAATTGACCCTACGAGAGAGGCCAAGTCTCCACCTTGTCAAAGGATAGGGCATCCGGAATAGTCTAAACCCACGAACGGATATTTCGCGGCTGCGCCAGAGGGATTATCGATTGAAATTTGACTCGTTCGCCAGCGATACTGCTGCGAGTATCGCAGCATCGCTCGCCGTAGCCACATTTCTGGCACTTTGGGCTATTCAGCGACGTCGGCGGAGCCTGCGGTCACCGGTTGCACTATCAGTTCGCCAGCAGATATCAAAGACTTGGAGACTGACCGTAGCCGACACCGAATTTCTGCAGCACCAGGTGCCGCCACAGGTTACAGCTATCTCCCGAACTCCTGACGACGAACCTCCATATGTGGCGCTCTATCGCTGGTTCGCACGATTCACTCCATACGACGTGGAACGCAGCGCAATAACAGTCGACATAGAAAACACCACAGACGCGGCTTTTCAGATTCGATCAATTGAAATCGAAAAGATCAGCGAGGGGCGACCGTTGGACGCTGTATCCATCGGCTATCCTGGCGGGGGCGCTTCGCGAGTCACCGCAGTCTTGGTAAATCTAGACGAAAGCGACCCCATCGCCCGAGAAATAACCTATGGCGACGGAGTTGAAACAATCGCCATCAGGCCATACTTTGAAGATCACGTAATAGATCTGAAGCCCGGCGAGATCCACTTGCTGAAAATTGTCGGGGAAACATTGCTTGGACGCTACCGATGGTCGGCGTCTCTTCGCATTTCATCGCCCTCATGGAAGAACGATAAGGTTCTTCCCCTTGGTGAAATTCTAAGAACTTCAGCTATCCCAGAGGTTCCATACGGTCGCGACCTAGCCTGGTCATGGTTCGACGGCCCGGAGGGCGCGAGGTTACGCGATATCTCGGATCTCTCATAGCTCCCAATCAGATGGGCATCCCGCCACAACAGCGGGATGCCCATCTGATTAGTTTAGAATGAAGAGCTACCACAGGCCGCCCGGTCTCTTAACTCCTGCTCTCGATAAGAGCTTCTGCCACGAAATACATTGACTCCACCACGGCGACTGCTCCAGCAGTAGCGAGCTTGAGGTTCTTTCCTGGCTTGTTTGCGTAACCGATAGTGGGAACGCCAGCCGCGTTCCCTGCTTCCACGTCTCGGGCAGCGTCGCCAATGAAGACACAGTGCTCCTGCCCTGCGCCTACGGTCTCAATGGCTTCGAGCAGGAGTCTCGGGTTCGGCTTCATAGATGAGGGGTCACCGGGGGCGCGGCCGAAGATGCCCACCACATAGTCGCGGAGGCCGTGCTCGGCAAGGTACGCCTCAATGGCCGCGCCCGCGTTGTTGCTGACCACTGAAATCAGGCGGCCAGAGCGGGCACACGCATGGAGAACCGATTCTCCGCCCGGGGTTGGGCGGGCAACTCGGACGGCTTCGGTCTCCAGCTCGGCCAGCGCGGCGTCCGCGATCTCCGTGAGATCGGGGCGCGCATCCGAGACCAGGCGGAGCAGGGCCAGCGGGTCGCCCTGCCCCTCTGCCCCGGCCGGGGGCTGCGCGCCGGTGGCGAGCAGGCCCTCACGGAGTCGCCGTGCGACCTCCGGGGCAGGGAGGCCAGCGAAGACCGAGCACACCGGGCCGTCGAAGTCGAGGAGCACGTGCTTCACCGGCCGCAGCACGTCGGCGAGTTGCTGAGAGGTGGCGGTCATGGCTGCCGCTCGTAGGCGATCGTGCTCCACACGCTGTCGAACCACATCTGGGCCTGCTGGACGTACTGCGATCCGAGCGAGGCGTCGTCCGGGCCGGCGGCATGGTGGAACAGCGTGGTGTCCTTGCCGGTGACGTCGTAGAAGGTGTGGTCGGTGTCGTCGATCGCTACGGTGCGCTCGCGGAGCGGGTAGAAGCCGAAGAACGCCTCCTGCCGGTTCAGGATGTAGAGCTTGAACAGGCTGGACGCCCGGTGCACCTTGACCTGAACGCTGGCCTTCTGGACGAGGCCGAGCTCGGCCAGCATCTCTACCGAGTGCGCGATGCCGCCGGCGTTCGTCAGGGCGATGTGGCGTGCGCGCTGCCGGAGGGCGGCCTCGTCCTGGAGCCCGTCGACGAGCACCGGCACGGCCATGGGCGCGGTGGTGTCCGGCAGCAGCAGGCGGACCGTGATGGACTCAGGGGCCAGCCGGCCGGAGCGGACCTTGTCGAGCGGCTCCTGCAACGCGTTGTGCAGCGTCTCGCTGGAGAACCCGGCGAAGTCGAGGGTCACCTGCTGCTGCTCGAAGGCGGCCTCGAGGTGAGGCCGCAGCCCGACCGGCCGAGAGGTCCGCTCCCGGACGAAGGACCCGCTCCCCTGCCGCGTCACGATCAGCCCCTCGGTGCGGAGCAGGTCTAGCGCCTTGTCCACCGTGCCGCGCGCCACGCCGAAGTGCTTCGCCAGCTCGGGGCCTGAGGGGAGCTTGTCGCCGGTCTCGAAGCCCGGCTTCTTGGTGAGGATCGAGGCCCGCAGAGAGCTGCCGACCTGCTGATACGGGGGGCGCGAGTCGTCCGGGTCCAAGGCCATGGGCCAATGCTAGGGCAGGTGCCCAACAGGCGCGAGAAACCCAACTCTCTTGACCTGCCTAGGCAGGTTCTCTATGTTGTGAGTGTCGCACCGAGTGAGACAGGAGTGACACGGAGGGGCCTTCTTTGGGCTGCTCTGACCTGCACGAATGCGCCCGTAAATGGCCGGCTTTCCGCCGTGCCCAGGGCGAAGGGGTCCGGGACAGATCGGGCCGAGGCATCCCGGCGCCTTGTCAGATCGGAGACCTAGATCAAAAAGGCCGCGCCCGCCTTCAAGGGCGCAGACCTGCTGGCCGTCCTGGGCAACCGGGACGGCCAGTGCTGTTGATCAACGTTGGCCGGGCCTGTGAGAACGGGGCCGCCGCGCCTTCCTTGGCCGGAGCGCGGCGACCCCCCGCGGGCCCACACCCCAGAGAAGAGGTAGGCCCATGAGGCTGATTATTGCGGGCCAGACGGCCGCGGACGAAGACGAGTTCACCGAGTTGGCGCTCGGCGTGGACGAGCAGTTGTTCGCCGGGGTCGCCGGTGAGGGCGAGATCGAGCGCGCGGCCCGGATGGACGCGGCGCACTCGATGCTGGCGGACTTGCGCCGGGAGGACCCGGAGCTGGCGGCCTACGCCGCGCGCCTGCTGCGGTCGGCGCCGGTGCCGTTGCGGCGCCCGGTCGCCGTCCGCTGCATCGCGAGCACCGTCCGGGTGGCGGCGTGAACGCCAACGAGTTCGCCGCGCTCACGGCTGCCGTGAGCGCGCTCACCGGCCGCTCACCGCGACCGGGTCGGGGGCCTCGATGAAGACGGCGATGAACCCCGCGCAGATCCGCTCCGCCGAGCGGGCACTGTCCGTCGGGACGTGGGCGATCACGTTCGGCGCGGTCCTCTACAGCGTGCTCACGGTGACCCCGCTCATGGCCGGCCACACCCCGAAGGGCTGGGAGTGGACGGCGCCGATCCTGCCGCTCGTGGTCGACGCGGCGGTGGTGATCGTGGTGCGGATGGACGCCACGCTCGCCCGCCTGAACGGCGACGGCGGGCACTGGCCGGTGGTCCTGCGCTGGATGACCGGCCTCATGACGGTCCTGCTCAACGTAGGTCTGTCCGCCCTGGACCGGGATCCGGTCGGGGTGGCGGTCCACTCGGTGGCGCCGCTGCTGCTGATCGTCACGGCGGAGACGTCGCTGGCCTACCGGCGGGCGATCGGCGCCGCGCTGGCTGCCCGTGAGTCCGCTGAGCGGGCCGAGCGTGAGCTGCGCGAGCAGCGGGCGGAGGCCCGGCGCCGGGAGGAGCGGGCCGAGCGCATGGAGCGCTTCGAGGCCGCCGAGCGGGGCGAGCGTGAGCGCCGTGAGCACGAAGCCCGCCTCGCCCGTGAGCAGCGTGAGCACGATGCGGGCATGGCCCGCGACCGGCGCGAGGAGAGCGCCCGCCGGGAGGCCGCGGCGCGCGAGGAGCAGGCCCGGCGGGAGGCCGCCGAGCGGGCCGAGCGTGAGCGTTGTGAGCGGGAGGCGAGCGAGCGTGAGCGCCGTGAGCACGCCGCTCGGGCCGAGCGTGAGCGCCGTGAGCGGGAGGCCGCCGAGCGGGCCCGCGCCGAGTTGCTGTCCGCCGGTCCGGCCGCCGAGCGGATGCCGGAGGAGCGGGCCCGCGAGGTGGTCAGGGCCGCTGTCGAGGCCGGGTTGCCGCAGCGTCAGGCGGTGGAGCTGACCGGCTGGTCCGTCGGCTGGATCGCCGCCCGCTACAAGGAGCACCCCGCCGTCCGGCCCGCCCTGCACGCCGTCCCCGCCACGACCGCCGAGGAGCAGGCATCGTGACCGAGTCCGTGTCCGACCCTCAGTTCATCACCTACATGGCCGCCTTCCGGGCCGCCACGGAGCACACCGCCACGTGCGAGCTGTGCCGGGACGGGCGGCCGTGCCCGGTCGGCGACCCGATCCACCGTGTCTTCCTCACCGCGAAGGCTGCCTGGGAGGGTGAGAAGAGGTGAAGGCGATCACTTCCCTGCCGCTGGTCGGCACCGTCCGCCGCGACGGCGTCGCCTACCGCGTCGCCGACCCGGTACCGCTGGACGTGGTCAGCGGTCTGATCCGCGAGCCGTGGTGCTCGCGCCTGGTCGTCACCGACGCCCGGAGCGGCGGCGCCTGCCCCGGCGAGTTCACCGCGATGTGCGTGGTCGACGGCCAGCCGTTCGTCCTCGTCGGCCGCATCGGACGGAGGACCGACTGATGTTCGGCCGCGACCCGAAGCCGCCCGAGTCCGGCCAGCAGCGGCGCGCGAAGGCCGGCCGTGAGGCGGACCGGGCCGGGCAGCGCCAGATCGACTCCCACCGCACCAGCCGGTCCACCACCGCCTGGCACCGCGCCGAGTCCCCCCGCGCCTGGTGGCGCTCCTCCTGACCCACTCCCCGACGCGCGCCCCGCACACCCCCGGTGTGCGGGGCGCGCATCCTCTCCGACCTGGGAGTTTCCATGGGCTACCTGCTGAGCCTGTTCCTCGTGCTCCTCGACGCCGCGATCGCCGGCGTCGCCGTGCGCGAGCTGATCCGCCGGGGGTCGAACCGATGACCACCCCGCACAACGGCGACTGGGACGACGACCTCGCCGACGTCCTGCAGAGACTCGTCACCCTCGCCCCTCCTGCCCCCGCCCCGCACGTTCCGCCGATGCCCTCCGCGCCGCCGATGCCGACGGTCCCGCCCCAGAGCCCGCCCGCCGCTGCGGCCGGCACCGGGCCGGTGGTCGACGAGTGGTGGCGCAAGTCCGGGCCCGTCGTGCACACCCCCGTCCCGCTCGGCGGCGACCAGCCCGCCGGACGGCTGTCCTTCGAGGCCGCCGCGCAGGCGTTCTGGGCTCCCGTCGGCCAGATCCTCACCCAGCAGGTGCCCCACATCGCCGAGCAGGTCGGGCAGCAGGTCACCCAGCTGATGACCGAGACCGAGGCCCAGCGCCACGCCCGCGAGCAGGTCCAGTACGAGGCCGTCGTCGCCGCTCAGCGCGCTGTGCGGGACAGCCAGTTCGCCGCCGCCGGTGAGAGCACCGAGCAGCGGGCCGAGCGCCACCGCGTCGAGCAGGTCCTCGCACCCGGCCACCGCCGTGACGACCTGGTCGGCATGGTCGATCTGCTCGCCGATCGGATCGGCGAGACCCCCGAGGAGCGGACCGCCCGACGCCGGGCCGAACACGAGCTGGACCGGCAGCGGGCCCGCGCCCGGAGGACGCCGCCCTGGCCGCCGCCGGGGAGACCCCCGAGCAGCGCACCCGCCGCCACCGCGAGCAGCTGCTCGCCGACCGGCGCGAGGCCCGCACCCGGGCCCGCCGCCAGCGCCGCCGCGCCGCCCGCACCGCTGGCCCGTCCGACCGCGTCCGGCGCTTCCGCCGCTGGTGCGTGCTCACCGCGATCAGCGCCACCGGCGGCTGGGCGACCGGCCTGGTGCCGCTGATCGCCCCGGGCGGGCCCTTCGTCGGCCTGCTGGTCGCCGCTTTCGGGTGGGCCCTGGACCTCCAGGTCCGCGACCGGGGCCGCCAACGCGTCTCCGAGGTCACCGGCCCCTTCCCGCTGATCACCCTCGTCGCCCTGCGTGTCCCGGTCGCTTCCGGCCTGGCCGTGGCCGCCGGCCTCGACCGCCTCCTCGCCGCCCTCCCCCTCCACTGATCGAAGGAGACACCCCATGAGCAGCCTCATCGCCCTCGGCACGGGCGGCGCCGCCACCGTCACCACGATGTACCTGTACGTCGGCGTGCGCGGCAAGAACAGGATCAACGTCGCCGACGAGCACGTCCCCTACTGGGCGTTCGGGATCGGCCTGCTGTCGGCCAACGCGGGCACCGCGTTCCAGCAGTTGGCGGGCATCGGCCAGCAGCTGAGCAGCTCCTTCCAGGGCAACGCCGCCCTGGGGGAGTGGCAGACCGGCGCGACCGCCGCCGTCCTGACGATCGCGGTGTTCGGGCTCAAGCCGAAGCCGTGGAAGGACGCGTTGTGCGGCGCGATCGCGCCGTCCCTGTTCGCCGCCGCCGGCGGACTCTGGGCCCTACCGGCCAGCATCCTCAGCGGCGTGCTCACCTCGTTCATCGGCTGACCGCCATGACCGAGAAGATCTTCCCCACCGAGAGGCTGATCCCCACCCTGCTCTACCCGGTCACCGGACTCGCCGCCGGCACGCCCGTCCTCCTCCGCAAGCTCACGGCCCCCCAGCGCGAGCGCCGGGCCGAGGCCGCCGCACTCAGGGCCAAACGCGACGAGATCACCGCCCAGGCCGCCGAAGCCGCCGAGGCCGCGTTCACCCACAAGCTCATGGCGGAGGCGGACCCGGTCAAGCGCGCCGCGATGCTCCAGGCCCGGGAAGCCGCCGAGGTCACGGCCCGCCAGATCGAGCTGGAGCAGGCCAAGGCCGCCCGCAAGGAACAGCGGACCAAACTCGGCGACACCGCCGGCGCCGCGGCCCTGCTGCTGATCGTCGGCGGCCCGCTGATCTGGTCCCTCGCCCGCCCCTGGATCCAGCCCGGCATCGGCCTCCTCCTCGGGGTCTGGTGGATCGCCGCGCTCATCCACGCCCCCGCCCATAGGAAGGCCGCCCCGGCCGAGGGCGAGGAGGACCAGGAGCAGGCGGTGCCCGCGGTCGAGGAGGAGCCCGCCGAGGAGGACCCCGTCGAGGCCCCCCGGGCGACCGTCCCGACCCCCGTCGAGACCCACTCCCTGACCGCCTCCCTGACGGCCTCCGGCTGCTCCGTCCTGCTGACCCGGCTGGCCGCCGATCTGGGTGCCGCACACCCCTCCTGGACGGGCTCCACCAAGGCTGTCCGCGCGCTCCTCTCGCAGGCCGGCGTCCCGGTCCGCGAGGGGGTCCGCACCCCGGACGGCAACGGGCCCGGCGTCCACCACCAGGACGTCCCCCCGCTCCCCTCCCCCTCCGAGACCCCCGCTGTTGCCAACGTTGGCCCAGGTCAGAGTGCCAACGCCAACGCCAACAACACCCGGGAGTGGTCCACCCGAGAGGGGTTCGTCATGCAGACCGACCCCGACAACCCGGCGCGGACGATCATCGTCGGCCGCAGCACCGCCGCCTGAACGGACCTGGCCCCAGCCCGCCTCGGGCACCGGACCCGCCGCCCTCCTCTTCGGCCCGCGCCCGGCACCGCCCGGGCGCGGGCCTCCCGCTCCGCACGAAAGAAGCCGCGTTGAGCACCCAGCCCACCCACCCGAACGTGATCCCGTTCCGGCCCGAACCCGCCGAGATCAAGGCCGCCGAACAGGCCGTCATCGGCGCAGCCCTGCTCGACCCCGTCCAGATCCCGGCGCTGGCCGCCCAGCTCGGCGACCCGGGCGTGTTCTACCACCCCGCGCACGAGACGATCTGGCGGGCCATCACCCGCATGGCGGACGGCGAGCGGCCGGTGGACCCGCTGCTGCTGACCGGTGTCCTGCGCGCGCAGGGCGACCTCGGCCGGATCGGCGGCCCCGGCTACCTGCATGCCTGCGTCGAGGCGACCCCGACCGCGGCGAACGGCGACTACTACGCCGAGATCGTGCGGGCCGCCGCCGAACGCCGCCGGATCAACACCGCCACCAGCCGCCTCGCCCACATGGCCGGCGACGGCCAGGCCGACCTGGACGACGTGCGCGCCGCCGCCCTGGCCGCGCTCGCCGACCTCGCCACCGGCGAGACCTGGCTCGACCCCGTCCCGCTCGGTTCACACGGCACCCTGCCCACCTTCCCCGTCCACGCCCTCCCGAAGTGGGTCGGCGCCTACGTCGACGCGGTGGCGGAGTTCACCCAGACCCCGCCCGACATGGCCGCCACCATGGCCCTCGCCGCCCTCTCCACCGCGGCCGGCGGGCGAGTCGGCGTGGAAATCCGGCCCGGCTGGCGCGAGCAGTCCAACCTCTACCTCGTGTGCGCGATGCCCCCGGCCAGCCGCAAGTCCGACGTCTTCGCGTTCATGACCGCGCCGATCTACCGCGTCGAGGACGAACTGCGCACGAACGCCCGGGCCCGGATCATCGAGGCCGAGACCGCCAAGGAGACCGCGCTCGCCGAGGTCGACGCGCTGATGGCCAAGGCCCGCAAGAACCCCGACCTCGACCGCGCCCACCTGGTCGCCGAGATCGCCGGCGCCCGGATGCTCGCCGACGAGATCGTGGTCCCGCCCAGCCCGCGCCTCACCCTGTCCGGGGACATCACCCCCGAGACCGTCACCCACCAGCTCGGCGTCCACCGCTGCCTGGCCGCGCTCTCCCCCGAGGGCGACCTGTTCGACAGCATCGTCGGCCGCTACAGCAGCAAACCCAACCTCGGCGTCTTCCTCCAGGCCCACAAGGGCGAGCGCCTCCAGGCCGACCGCATCACCCGCGAACAGCCCACCGTCGACAAGCCCGCCCTCACCATCGGCGTCACCCCGCAGCCCGCCGTCCTCCAGGAACTCGGCGCCGCCCCCGGCGCCCGCGACCGCGGCCTGCTCGCCCGCTTCCTCTACTCCCTGCCCCCGTCCAACCTCGGCTACCGCAAGATCCGCACCACCCCTGTCCCGGAGCAGGTGGCCGCCGCCTACGACCTGCGCCTCACCTCGCTCCTGCACACGCTCACCGCCCTCGACGAGCCGGTCACCGTCACCATGACCGAGGCCGCCGACCTCGCGGTGGAGAAGTTGCAGGAGAAGTTCGAGGTCCAGCTCCGCCCGGACGAGCCACTCGCCCACATCAAGGACTGGGCAGGCAAGCTCGTCGGCCACATCGCCCGCATCGCCGTCCTGCTCCACCTCGCTGACAACGTCAGCGGCGACTGGCGCGCGCCCCTCCAGGCCGCCACCGTCGACCGGGCCGCCGAGATCGCCGAGTACTACACCGCGCACACCCTCGCCGTGTTCGACCTCATCGCCGCCGACCCGGCCACCGAGGACGCCCACGCCCTCCTCCAGTGGCTCCGGCGCCCGAAGAAGGACGGCACCCACCGCACCCACATCAAGGCCCACGACGCCGTCGCCAGCAGCCGCCGCTTCAAGAAGGTCGCCGACGTCGAACCGGCCCTCGCTCTGCTCGAACAGCACGGGTGGCTCCGCACCGACCAGCCGCCCGCCAGCGGTCAGCGCGGCCGGGCCCCGGCCATCACGTTCCGTGTCCACCCGGCCGTGAGCACCCCCACGGACGGGGCCGAAGCCCCGTAACCGTCAGGGATGTCAGGGGAAATCCCTGACCAGCCGAAACACCGCCGGACGGCCTGTCAGGGCACGTCAGGGATGTCAGGGAAACGCCGAATTTCCCTGACATCCCTGACAATCCCTGACGCCCTGCCAGGGGCCAAAGCCGCAGGTCAGTGATTTTCCCTGACATCCCTGACACTTTCCGCCCTCCGCCTCCGCCCGCGAGAGGGCCGGTAACACTCCGCAACCACCATTCGCACCCGCCGATGGAGTCGCCGCCATGGCCACGCAGGACCCGAAGCTCAAGCTCGCCGCCGTCCTCGAAGAGCTGGAGATGTCCCGCTCCGCCTTCTACCGCATGGTCGCCCGCGGGAAGGCCCCGAAGCTCATCAAGCTCCCCAACCACCAGATCCGCGTCCGCCGCAGCGACCTCGACGCCTGGTGGGCCGTGCAGGAGCAGAACGCCGCCGCCTGACCCGCGCCCCGCCCTTCCCTCGCAGCCCCCGGCCGACTCGGCCGGGGGCTGCTCTCTTTCTGGAGCCCCATTGCTCTCCTACGACGTCCAGATCCACGCCATCCGCGATCTCGGACGCGGTCGACGGCCGCACCAACTCCGCTGGCGCGTGGGGAAGAACCCCCACTCCGCGACCTTCGCCACCTTCCCGCTCGCCGACGGCCGGCGGGCTGAACTGCTGACCGCCATGCGGAAGGGCGAGCAGTTCGAGACCGAGACCGGACTGCCCGCGTCCGAGTTCCGGAAGCTGAACCAGGTGTCGTGGTTCGCCCACGCCAAGGAGTACGCCGAGGCGAAGTGGACCCGCTCGTCGGCGAAGAACCGCGCCACCCGGGCGGATGCCCTGGCCACTCTCACCGAGGCGCTGGTGACGGATCGCCGCGGCAGGCCGGACCGCAAGGTGCTCCGCCGTGCGCTCTCCTGCTGGGCGTTCAACTTCTCCGAGCACCTCGCCGAGCCACCCGAGGAGATCACCTCGGCCCTGGCCTGGGTGACCAAGAAGTCGATCTCCCTGGACCAGTTGGACGACTCCGAGAACGTCCGCCGCGGACTGGACGCCATCGCCCGGCTGATGGACGGGAGCGTCGCTGCGGACACCACGCTCACCCGGAAGCGGATGGTGTTCAACAACGCCCTGCGGTACGCGGTCGAGCGTCGGCGGCTGCCCAGCAACCCGCTCCAGTTCGTCGACTGGACGCCGCCGGCCACGAGCGACGAGATCGACTTCCGGTGGGTGCCCAGCCCGGCGCAGGGCCGTGCGCTACTGGACGCCGCCGGGCAGATCTCGGCCCGGGGGCGGCACCTTCGGGCGTTCTACGGGTGCATCCTGTACGCCGCCACCCGGCCGGCGGAGGCGACGAACCTGCGGCTGGTCGACTGCACCCTGCCGGAGAGCGGGTGGGGCGAGCTGGTGCTCGGCAGCAGCTCGCCCCGGGTCGGGTCGCGCTGGACGAACGACGGCCAGTCGCACGAGGAGCGCGGCCTCAAGCGGCGGGCCCGGAACGCCACCCGGGAGGTGCCGATCCCGCCCGTGCTGGTCCAGTTGATCCGCGAGCACGTCGACGCTTACGGGGTGGCGCCGGACGGCCGGCTGTTCCGGGCGGCGCGGGGCGGGCGGCTGCTGACCAAGGAGACCGCGGCCGTCTGGAAGCGGGCCCGGGAGATCGCCCTCACCCCGAAGGAGCTGAGGACCAAGCTCGCCGAGGTGCCGTACTCCTGCCGCCACACCGCCGTCTCGGGGTGGCTGGCGGCCGGCGTCGACCAGACCGAGGTGGCCCGGCGGGCGGGGCACAGCGTGGCGGTCTTGCTGCGGTTCTACGCGAAGGTCATCAACGGGCGGCAGGAGCGCGCGAATGGCCTGATCGAGCGGTTCCTCGACGGCGAGGAGCCTGCCGCGTAGGGCCCGAATCCGTTCCACAGGCGTTCCACACAGGGTGGTCCGGAGGGGCATCCGGGTGGGACAGCCCGGGACGGGATCGAAAAGAGCGGGTATCGGCATGTAGCCGATACCCGCCCTGATCTGGGCTTCCGCCACCAGCGGAGAGCGTGGGATTCGAACCCACGGTACGGGGTCACCGCACGACAGTTTTCAAGACTGTTCCCTTAGGCCGCTCGGGCAGCTCTCCAGGCGGAGGTCAGCCTAACGGGTCCGGCGGGGTTCGGTGCACCGGTTTCGGGGTGGGGGTCAGTCGCCCACGCGCTCGGCGAGGGTGACCTTGGTGGTGCTGGTCTGGCCGTTGCGGGTGTACTCGACGTCGACGGTCTCGCCGGGCTTGTGCGTCCAGATCTTGCTGACCAGGGCCGGGCCGTTCTCGATCGGGCTGCCGCCGAGCTTGGTGATGACGTCGCCGGGCTTGAGGCCGGCCTTGTCGGCGGCGCCGCCGGGGGTGACGGCCGGGGTGCCCTGGATGTCGCGGGTCTGGATCTGCGCGCCGTCGCCCTTGTAGTCGTCGTTGCGCAGGACGTCCAGCTTGGCGTAGACGGGCTTGCCGGTCTTGATCAGGGTCTCGGCGACCCACTTGGCCTGGTTGATCGGGATGGCGAAGCCCAGGCCGATGCTGCCGGCCCGGCCGTTGGCCGAGGCGTTGGACTGGATCGCCGAGTTGATGCCCATCACCGCGCCGCCGGCGTCCAGCAGCGGGCCGCCGGAGTTGCCGGGGTTGATGGAGGCGTCGGTCTGCAGCGCGTTCATGTACGAGGACTGCGCGCCGGTCTCGTCGCCGGAGGCGACCGGGCGGTCCTTGGCGCTGATGATGCCGGTGGTGACGGTGGACTCCAGGCCGTACGGCGCGCCGATGGCGATCGTGGAGTCACCGACGTTGACCTTGTCGGAGTCGGCCAGCGGAAGCGGCGTCAGCTTGTCCTTGGGCGGGTTGTCGAGCTTCACCACGGCGACGTCGTAGCCCTCGGCGCGACCGAGTACCGAGGCGCTGTAGGAGGTGCCGTCGGCGAACTTGACGGTCAGTTTGCCGCCGTTGGAGGCGGGCGCGACGACGTGGTTGTTGGTGAGGATGTGGCCCTCGGTGTCGAAGACGAAACCGGTACCGGTGCCGGACTCGCCGTTGCCCTGCGCCTTGATGGTGACGACGCTGGGCAGCGCCTTCTGCGCGATGCCGGCCACCGAGCCGGGGGCGGGCTCGTTCTTCTGGGTGCTGGCCTGGACGGTGGTGCTCCGGTGGTCGTCCGCGGCGCTGATGCCGTTGTCGTTGCGGTCCGCGACGGCGACGCCGAGCGCCCCGCCCGCCACACCGGCGACCAGGGCGACGGCGGCGATCAGCGCGATCAGGCCGCCGCGCTTCTTGCGCGGGCCGCCGGGCCCGGGGGTGCCGGGGTACTCGGCCGGGTAGCCGAGCGGCCCGCCGGGGTAGCCCGGGCCGCCGGGGGCGGCGGGGCCACCGGGCGGGGCCTCGTGGCCGCCCCAGCCGCCGAGCGGCTGGCCGGCGCCGAACGGGTGGTGCGGCGCCGGCGCGGCCGGAGCGCCGTACGGGTCGTGGGACGCCGCCGCGACCGGGGCGCCCGGTGTGGCGTACGGGTTGGTGACCGGCGCGGCCACCGGGGCGGCCGGCGCGGCCGGGGCCGGCGGCAGGACGGGCGGAGGTGCGTCGATGTACCCGGCCTCGGCGGCCGGAGCCGCCACCGGCTCGGCGGGCACGGCGGGCGCCGGGTCCGGGGCGCCGACCTTGCTGAACGCCAGCGTCGGCGTGAACCCGCCGGACGCGGGCGCGGCCGGAGCGGCCCCGGCGGCGGTGTCCGTCACGGTCCGGTCCGCCTCGGGCGCCGCCTGGACGGGACCGGGCGCCACCTGCGCCCGACCGTCAGGAGCGGGACCCACTACCCCCTGGCCGTCGGAGGGCTGCTCCCCCTGTGGCCCGGTGGGCCCAACCTCGCGCTCGGTGCTCACGGACGACCTCCATAGCTGACAGGACCAACAACCATAGTTTTTCGCACACTCGATTCGATTGCCGTAAGGACCCCTCTGAAGAAGTCATAAGAATCCTTAGCCCGGCCCGACAACGGCCCCCACGCAGGCCCCCGCGGCGGCCCCCCGGCACCCCGTGCGAGGCCGCCCCGCGGCGTCCCGCGATGCGGACCGCCGGACGCCTGGCCTTGGCGTTCACTCCCGCGCCGGTTAGCCTGTCGCTCCAAACTGACACGCGGGAGCTTGGACCCACCAGGCTGAGAGTGCGCCGGTCGACCGTACGCCACGAGCTCCGTGGACGGACCGTCGAGGGGGCGCAGACCGCCGGAACCTGTCCGGGTAATGCCGGCGTAGGGAGTATCGGCCATGCCGCCTGCTTCGCCATCCTCTTCTTCGGGCGCGCCCGCGTCCAAGGGTTTCCCCGAATCGTCCGCGACCGATCCCTGCGACGCCACCGGCGGGGCGGCCGGTTCCACCGGCGCGGGCACCGCCGTCCTGGACCGTCCGGACCGTCCGGACCGGGCGGACCGGGTCGAGGCCCCGTTCGTCCTCGACACCGAGCCGCCGCGCACGCTCCGCTTCCGGGACCACTTCGCGCTCTGGATGAACCTCGGCGTCAGCCTGATCGGCTTCACCACCGCCGCCACCGTGCTCGGCGCACCCGGCAGCGAGCTGTCGCTGGCCGCCGCCGTCACCGCGATCGTGGTCGGCACCGTGGTCGGCACCGCGATGCTCGGCGTGGCCGCGCTGATCGGGGCCCGGACCGGCGCGCCGGCGATGGCCAACCTGCGCGGACTGTTCGGGACGAAGCTCTCCTACGTGCCGACGGTGCTGAACATCGTCCAGTGCGTCGGCTGGGGCGTGTACGAGCTGCTGGTCATCGCGATGGGCGCGCAGACGGTGGCGCACACCGACGGCTACCGCTGGCTCTTCGTCGTCCTGGCGGGCGCGGTGACCACCGCGCTGACCATCTGGCCGCTCGGCGCGATCGCGGTGCTGCGCCGCTTCGTCGCGGCGGCGGTCGCGGTGGCGATGGTCTACTTCACCGTCCAGCTCGGCCGGGGCGGCGTGTCCGACCCGGGCGCGGGCAACTGGCACGGCTTCCTCCGGGCCACCGACGCGATGATCGCGGTGTCGATCTCCTTCGTCCCGCTGGCCGCCGACTACACCCGGCACTCCCGCACCGCCCGCTCCGCGTTCTGGGGCAGCTTCTCCGGCTACACCGTCGCCCAGGTCTGGTGCTACGTGCTCGGCCTGTTCGCGCTGCTGCAGGCCGACGGCGACGCCTCCCGGATCTTCGACTCGTTCCTGGGCGTCTGGGCCGGCTGGTTCTTCCTGCTGGTGCTGGTGCTGCGCGAGACCGACCAGTCCTTCGCCAACGTCTACTCGACCGCGATGTCGGTCCACAACCTGCTGCCGAAGGTGGACCGCCGGGCGCTGACCGGCGCCACCGGCCTGCTGATCACCGTGCTGGCGCTGCAGATCACCGAGTTCACCGACTCCTACTACGCCTTCCTCGGTCTGATCGGCTCGGTGTTCGTGCCGATGTTCGCGGTGCTGGCGGTCGACTACTTCCTCGGCGCCGGCCGGCGCGGCTGGAACCTCGCCGCCGACGCCCCGTCCCGCTGGCTGATGCTGCTGCCCTGGGCGCTCGGCTTCGCCGTCTACCAGCTGATCGCGCCGACCGCGATCGCCGGCTGGTGGACGGACTTCTGGACCTCCGTGCAGGAGGCCCTGCACTTCACGCCCCAGGAGTGGACCTCGGCGTCCCTGTTCGGCTTCCTGGTGCCGGCCCTGGTCACCTGGGCGCTCACCCCGCTCACCCGCCGGACCCCCGCCGCCTGACGCCCGAGAGGCCCGAGGCCCGACCCGGGCCCGCGGCAGCGCGCCGGGAGGGCCGGACGACGAGGCGCGCGGGCGCAGACGGCCCCGCAGGTTGGGGCCGTCTTCGCCCGGGTGTCACTTCCGCCGCCTATCGTGGACGGCGTGACCAGCCCTGACCTCTCCCCGGCGGCGGCGCGCACCGCGCGGCCCGTCCAGGTGATCGCCCACCGCGGTTCCTCGCACGCCCTGCCCGAGCACACGCTCGCGGCCTACCGCCGGGCGCTCGACGAGGGCGCGGACGCGGTCGAGTGCGACGTCCGGGTGACGGCCGACGGTCATCTGGTCTGCGTGCACGACCGCCGGATCGGCCGGGTCTCGGACGGCCGCGGCACGGTCTCCTCGATGACGCTGGCCGAGCTGGAGGCGCACGACTTCGGCGCCTGGAAGACGGGCGAGCCGAGCGCGGACCCGGACCTGCGCGGCGTCCTGCGGCTGGAGAGCCTGCTGGAGCTGGTCACCGACTGCGGGCGGCCGGTGGACCTGGCGATCGAGACCAAGCACCCGGTCCGTTTCCGGGGCCGGGTGGAGTCCGAGCTGCTGCGGATGCTCGACCGGTTCAAGATCGGCGGGGCGCCGGAGGGCGACCGCCCGCAGGCCCGGATCATGAGCTTCTCCTCGCTGGCGCTGACCAGGGTGGCCGCCGCCGCGCCGGAGTACCCGCGGGTCTTCCTGTTCGAGCGGACGCTGCCCCTGCAGGGCCGGCTGCGCCCGGGCGCCTCGCTGCCCGGCGGGGCCCGGATCGCCGGCCCGGGCATCGACCTGGTGCGGGCCCGGCCCCGGTTGGTGACCCGGCTGCGGGAGCTCGGCCACCAGGTGCACGTCTGGACCGTGGACGAGCCGGCCGACGTCGAGCTCTGCCTGGAGCTCGGGGTCTCGGGGATCATCACCAACCGCCCGGCGGAGGTCCTGGCCCAGCTCGGTCGCTGAACCGGTCCGCCGCGGAACGCCGTTCCTCGCGCCCCACGGGTTTCTCCGGGTATTTCCGGCCCCCTGAGCCCCGGTGGCCGCGCGCCCCGCTCCGGAATCACCCGGCACTTCCGCCCCGGCGGACCGCGATCGCTTGGGTAGGGCTCAAACCTTCATCCGCCGTTTTCTGACGGAAATCACGCGTTCTCACGACAGAGGGTGAGCGGGGAATCACCTGCAGCGCACCGTGTGTCGCCCGGCTTGAAATGTCCGCGCGGGATCGCCGTACGGTCGTTTCCGACCCATTACCAAGGGGCATCCATCCCTCGGCATACGCTGAAGGAGGTCCGGGGGTGGCGTTGATGGTGGCGCGTGAAGTGCCGACTTCATCGACCATGGCAGTGCCGCACGGCCCATCGAGTGTCGGGGTCGCACGGCGCCGACTGCGTCGAGATCTACGTGATCGGGAGATACCGGAACCGGTCATCGATGATGCTGTTCTGATCCTTTCCGAACTGCTGAGCAATGCATGTCGTTACGCACGGCCGCTCGGCCTGCTGCCCGTGCTCGGACGCAGCGCCCGGGCCGAGATCGTCGACCAGATCCTCGTCGGCGTCCCCTCCGGTCCGGCCGAGCCGGCCAGGCCGGCCGGTGCTCCCGCGACGGGCGGCCCGGCCGTCCACGCCAGGAGCCGGGACGCGGGACAGGCCCGGCCGCAGGCCCACCCGGACGAGGGCGAGGACAACGGCGGGGTGCTGGTCCGCTGGCAGCTGCACGCGGACGGGGTCCTCACCCTGGAGGTGACGGACGGCGGCGCGCAGACCCGGCCGTCCCCCGCCAGTCCGTCGCTGACCTCGCGCGGCGGCCGCGGGCTGAGCATCGTCGACCAGCTGTCCAGCGACTGGGGCGTGCGCGACGCGCCCGGCGAGGTCACGGTCTGGGCCGCCCTGCCCGCCCGGGCCCGGCACGCCCGGCGCACCGGCGGTGACGCCCGCAGCGCCTGAGCGTCGCCCGCGGCCGTCGGAGCGGGGCCCGGTGGGGCCTCCGCGGGGCGCCGCCCACGGCGGTCCGGGCGTCGCCCCCACGGGGTGCTCCCCGCCCCGGCGCGTGCCCACGGGCCGGGGGAACGTCAGTAGGCTGCCCGGAGCACACCGAAACCGCCACCGGGAGAGCCGCACCATGGGCAAGAAGGCCGCCAAGAAGGCGCCGCAGCGCAGCCAGTCCACCACCGCCGTCACGGGCGAGATCCCCGTGGTCGGGGCCCGCGAGAACTGCCCCTGCGGTTCGGGCCGCCGGTACAAGGCCTGCCACGGCCGGGAGGCCTCGCACGCCGTGCAGGAGCTGGTGCACCGCCCGTTCGAGGGGCTGTCCGGCGAGGCCGACTGGGTGGCGCTGCGCGAGCTGGTCCCGGCCGCGACCGTGCCGCTGACGCTGGCCGCCGGGGTGGCCGAGGCCGCCAATGGCGACGTCCCGTCCGTGACCCTGGCCACCGTGCTGCCGCTGGCCTGGCCGGCGCTGCGCCGCCAGGACGGTTCGATCCTGCTCGGCCTGCAGACCCAGTCCGCCTCCGGCGACCTGAGCCGTGACCTGGCGGACGCCCTGGAGCTGGCGCTGGCCGCCGAGCCCGGCTCGCCCGTCCCGGCCCGCCGGACCGTGCCGGGCGGCCGCCGCCTGCAGGACCTGCTGGACACCACGGCCGAGTTCACGCCCGCCGTGCACACCGGCTTCGAGTTCTGGCTGGAGGACGCCGAGACCGCCACCGGCGAGGTGGCCGCCTCCCTGGAGCGCGCCAACGCCTCGGCGATCCCGACCGAGAAGCTCACCGGCGTGGACTCCGCGTACTGGTGCGGCACCCCGGACAAGAACCACCTGCGCTGGGTGATGACCGTGCCGGAGGAGGAGCTGCTGGACGCGCTGGCCCGGCTCACCGCCGCCGACCTGTCCTCGCTCGGCCCGGACACCCGGCTGGTCGGCTCCTTCCGTGCGCACGGCCTGACCGTCCCGGTCTGGGACCTGCCGCTCGCCATGACCGCCACCGACTGCGAGAAGCCGGCCGCGGAGTTCGCCGAGCGGCTCGCCGCGACGCTGGCCGACCCGGCGCCGCTGACCGGCGAGGAGCGGCGGGCCCGCGCCAACCTGGTGAACCGTCAGGTCACTTTGAACTAAAGGGGACTCGGATCCGGGTGATACGCGTCACATTGGCCGCCGGTACCGCAATTTCCGGGCGGGCAGGGGCTCTTGGAAATTGGCGCGGGCGCGGATCCTTGTTACTGTCTAAAGAGTCCGGTCGCTGGTGCATCCCCCGTCGCCAGCGGCCGGATCTTTTGTTTTCCGGCCCCGGCCCGCTCCGACGGGTGGACCGTGCCCGATCAGTACCCCGGCCGATCGGCCCGCCGGCCCGGCCGCGACCGACGCACCGGCCCCCGCCGCACCGGCCACGGGGCCGAACGACAGGGGCCGGACGAGGCGCGGAAGCCCCGGTCAGTACGCCGAGCGCCCGCTGTCCAGCTGGACCGTCGCCTCGACCAACTCCCCCAGCAGCGGCCCGACCTCGGGCAGCCACACACCGCCGTCGGCCGCCGGACGCGGTGGCAGCACCCAGCGCACCCCGCCGCCCGAGCCGCCGCCCGGCGGCAGCGCCAGGAAGCCGCCCGAGCCGTGGTAGCGCAACGAGCCCGGGACCCAGGGAAGTTGGGCGAGCATCTCGCCGAGCGCCTCCAGTGAGTAGGGGGCGACGAGCATCGCGTAGCGGCCGGGCATCGACAGGACCGGGCCGAGCGGGAGCCGCAGCGCGGCGAGGTAGGCGAGCGCCCGGGCACCGGCCGCCGCGGGCAGGCTGACCGCCGAGACGGTCCCGCCGGTCGCCGCGAGCACCGGCGCGTCCGGGCTCTGCCGCTCCCACCACCACCGCACCATCCGGGCGTCGGTGGTGGCCGCCAGCAGTGACGGGTCGTGCGGGTGGGCGCCGGGGACGGAGCAGTCCGCGTCCCCGCACGAACAGTGGCCGCCGACCAGCAGCGTGCCGGGCACCACCGGCCAGCGGTGGTCGACGGCGGCGGCCAGGGCCGCGGCCAACCGGACGGAACGGACTGTCGACCGGCTCCTTGAGTTCTCGCGCATGGCGCTCGTTCCTTTCCGTGACCGCTCGGGTCGCTCCGGCCCCGCCGGCCAGGGGCCGGGGAGACGCCGCACGGGCCCGTTCCGGGCCGGTGGGCTTGGCGGACGGCGTGGCGGGGATGGAGCACGGTGTGGAGCACGACATGAAAGAGCCGCGATGCGAACAGCCCTTGGAACGAGAATCCCGTATGCGACCGGATGGACGCCGCCCGGGCGCGGTTGGTTCCACCGTACGAGTGAGTGACTTCCGGCCGACCCGGCCGACGGGCGGCGAAAGCATACGATCCGGACGGCCGCGAGAGCCGTCCTGACCGTTCTGCCCGTTCTCCGGCGCTCCATGCCCGCGGGCCCGGCAGGGGCGCGCACGAACGGAGCGGGCCCCGGCCGGGCCCGGCGGGGCGGAGAACCGGCCACCCGCGTCGTCATGGATCTGGACATGCCCCGAATGGCCTGTGTAGAAGTGGTGGCATTGCTGTCGATCAATGACGAGTAGTAGCGAATCGAGGCGAATCACGCCCTTTGGCCGTGCTCGCTCCCATCGGCCGTACCTGGGGGATCCGCATGACACGTACCACCGCGTCAGGAGTGGCGGCATGACTGAGTCCCACCCGTCGTCGACAGCCTCCGAGCCGGGCGATCCCCGTCGCCCCCGCGGGCTCTCGGTGCTCGACCATCCGGGCTTCCCCACGCCCCCCGCCGGACCGGCCGGGCAGCCGGGCTGCGCGGCCGACGAGCCGCCGGCCCGTACCGAACCGGCCGGCGGCACCGAACCGCCCGGCGCCCCGGAGGCCCGCCCGGCACCCCCGGCCGGGCTGCAGGACCGTTTGGCCGGACGGCTGTCCGATTTCACCAGCCTCCACGAGCACTCCGAGCGGCTGGCCCGCGCCCGCGGCCTGACGGCCACCCTGGAGGCCGTGCTGGCCTCCGGCGCCGCGCTGCTCGGCGCCGACCGCGCCCTGCTGGTCACCGCGCTGCCCGGCGGCGGCCCCAGCCAGCCGGTCGGGTACGGGCTCGACCGCGCCAGCCTCGGCGCGCTGGAGACGGTGCCCACCGAGCAGAGCCCGCTCGCCCGGCTGCTGCGCGAGCACGACCGGCCCGACCGGCTGCAGTCGCGCGACCTCGCCACCGACCCCGCGATCGGCGCCCGGCTGCGCGAGCTCGCCGGCCACCTCCGCCTCGGCGGCTGCCACGGGCTGCCGCTCGCCACCGCGGAGGACGGCCCGCTGGCCGCCGTGCTCTGGTTCTACGACGAGCCCGCCGAGCCCACCGAGCGCCAGTGCGAGCTCGTCCGCCGGTACTGCGACGTCGCCGCCCCGCTGCTGGCCAAGGAACTCGAAGCGGACCGGGTCCGGCGCACCACCGAGGCGCTCTGCCGCGGCCTGCTCCCGGACCGCCTCCCGCAGCCCGCCGGCCTGCGGCTGGCCGCCCGGCTCGTCCCGGCCGGGCTGGACCGCTCGGCCGGCAGCGACTGGTACGACGCCATCCCGCTGCCGGACGGCACCGTCGGCCTGACCGTCGGCAGCGTCTCCGGCGACGGTCCGGGCGCCGGCCCCTGCTCCGCCCCCGGCGCGGCCGCCGCGATGGGCCGGGTCCGGGCCGCGCTGCGGGCGTACGCCGTCCTGGAGGGCGAGGACCCGGTCTCCGTCCTGGGGGACCTGGAGCTGCTGCTCAAGACCACCGAGCCGGCCCGCAGCGCCACCGCCCTCTACGCCTGGATCGAGCCGGACGAGCGCCGGATCACCCTGGCCGGGGCCGGGCACTGCCCGCCGGTGCTGGTCACCCGGCAGGGCGCCGAGTTCGTGGAGACCTCGCTCTCCGCACCGCTCGGCATGCTCTCCTGCTGGGAGGCGCCGGGCGTCGAGCTGACCGCCGGGCGCGGCGACACCCTGGTGCTCTACACCGAGGGCCTGGCCCGCCGCTGCGGCCCGACCCTGCACGCCGGACAGGCCAACCTGCGCCGGGCCGCCGCCGACGCCCCGCGCGACGTGCGGATCGACCCGGACCGGCTCTGCGCCCACCTGCTGGCCGTCTGCGCGACCCGGGAGGCCGGGCCCGCCACCGACGACCTGATGGTGCTGGCCGCGCGCTTCGAGTAGCCGGCCGCGCCCGTGGCCGCGGCCCCGCGGCGGGGCTTCCCGGGCCGAGGCCGCCGGAGGCCGGGCGGCCGGGCGTCCGTACCATGGACGCACGGCCGCCCACGTGTGTCGCGATCCGACGCCCCCCGGCCCTTCGCCCGGGGGACCCCCATGGGCGGCACCCGCGCAAGGAGGCGACGTACGTGACCGAGGACCGCACCCCGGCAGTGGCCGAGAACCCCGAGGCCGCCGGCGGCGAGGAGCCGCAGGAGTTCAAGGGCCGCAAGAACGGCCTGTACTCGGAGGTCTCCGACGAGCTCGCCGCCTCGATGAAGTCCGGCTGGGCCGACACCGAGCTGCACGGCCTCACCCCGGTCGCCCAGGCCCCGTACGCCGCCGAGCGCCGCGCCCGGCTCTCCGCCGCCTTCCCCGGCGAGCGCCTGGTCGTGCCGGCCGGCACCCTGCGGGTCCGGGCCAACGACACCGACTACAACTTCCGCGCCGCCAGCGAGTACGTGCACCTCACCGGTGACCAGACCGAGGACGCGGTGCTGGTCGCCGAGCCCACCGGCGCGGCCGGCCACGACTTCGGCCTCTACCTGCTGCCGCGCTCCGACCGCGAGAACGGCGAGTTCTGGCTGGACGGCTACGGCGAGCTGTGGGTCGGCCGCCGCCACAGCCTCACCGAGCAGGAGCAGCTGCTCGGCCTGCCGGTCCGCGACGTCCGCAAGGCCGCCGAGGAGCTGGCCGGGCGCGCCAAGGCCGACGCCGTGCCGACCCGGATCGTGCGCGGCTACGACGCCGGCCTGGAGTCCGCGCTCGCCGAGGTGCTGGACGCCGACAAGGACGCCGGGCTCAAGGAGTTCCTGAGCGGCCTGCGACTGGTCAAGGACGAGTGGGAGATCGGCGAGCTGCGGGCCGCCTGCACCGCCACCGTCAACGGCTTCACCGACGTGGTGCGCGAGCTCGGCCAGGCCGTCGCCACCTCCGAGCGCTGGATCGAGGGCACCTTCTGGCGCCGCGCCCGGGTCGAGGGCAACGACGTCGGCTACGGCTCCATCTGCGCCGCCGGCCCGCACGCGACCACCCTGCACTGGGTGCGCAACGACGGCGAGGTCCGCCCGGGCGAGCTGCTGCTGCTGGACGCCGGCGTGGAGACGCACAGCCTCTACACCGCCGACGTGACCCGCACGCTGCCGATCGACGGCCGGTTCAACGAGCTCCAGCGCAAGATCTACCAGGCGGTGTACGACGCCCAGGAGGCCGGCATCGCGGCGGTGAAGCCCGGCGCCCGGTTCCGTGACTTCCACGACGCCTCGCAGCGCGTGCTGGCCGAGCGCCTGCTCGCCTGGGGCCTGCTGGACGCCTCGGTGTACGACCTGGAGAAGGTGCTGGAGCTGGGCCTGCAGCGCCGCTGGACGCTGCACGGCACCGGCCACATGCTCGGCCTGGACGTCCACGACTGCGCGCACTCCCGCACCGAGGAGCACGTCGACGCGCTGCTGGTGCCCGGCATGGTGCTCACCGTCGAGCCCGGCCTGTACTTCCAGCAGGACGACCTGACCGTGCCCGAGGAGTACCGGGGCATCGGCGTCCGGATCGAGGACGACATCCTGGTCACCGCCGACGGCAACGAGAACCTCTCGGCGGGCCTGCCCCGCCGCGCCGAGGACGTCGAGGCGTGGATGGCCTCGCTGGCCTGAGCCCGACCGGCACGCCACGGGCCCGGCTCCCCGGTGGGGGGCCGGGCCCGTGGCGCGTGCGCTACTTGGCGACCACCTGGATCTGGAGGGTGCCTTCGCCGGCCAACCGGAAGCTCCCCGCGCCGTCCGGCACCTCCAGCCGCATGACCAGCGGAAGGGTGCCCGGCCCGTAGTCGGGGGTCAGCGTCAGCCGGTAGTTCACCGTCACGCTCTGCCCCGGGGCGACGGAGACCGGAAGACCGCTCTCCAGGCCGGAGAAGGCGTCGAGCCCCCAGAGCTCCATCGGGCTCCAGGCGCCCCCCTGCCGGCGGTCCAGGGTGGAGGTCCGCTTCACCCCGGGCGGCGCGCCCGGGTAGGGGTCCGCGTACACCACGGCCTTCGTCGCGGTGTAGTTCGTCTTGCCGGTGTTCTTGAAGGTGACCGCGAACTCGACCGGGGTCCCGTCGTTCGGCACCTTCTGGCCGACGGTGAGACCGGTGACCGAGGCGCTCACGTCGTTCGCGTAGGGCGAGGTGTGGCCGCTGACGTCCAGGCTGTTGACGATCGCCTGGAGTCCGCTCTGGTAGTCGGCCTTGAGGCCGATCGCCGACACGTAGACCTGGTCCTTCGGGAGGACCCACATCTGGGCCGTGAAGGAGTCCTTCGCGTTGCAGGTGACCTGCCACTGCGACTTGCGCGCGGGGCGGCCGGCCACGGTGACGGTGCTCTTCGCCGGACCGACGCTCTTCAGCTGGCCGTCCGCGGGATGCGGATTGCCCCACACCGGGCAGTTGGGCTGGTGGCCCCAGCCGCCGGAGGCGTCGAGGTCGCCCGTCGACGGCCAGGTGACGGGCTCCGCGTCGTACACCGTGAGCTCCGCACCGTACGGGGAGCAGTCGTTGAAGGCCGCGCCGTCCGGGGCGCCCGGGCTCAGCAAGCAGAGCCGGATGCCCTGGGCGCCCTCCGTGACGGCCCGCCAGCCCTCGGGGATCCTCAGCTTCACGCCGCGGAACGTGTACGGGGTCGCGGGCGCCGTCGGGGACGTGCTGGTGGTCGCGGTTCCCGTCGTGCTCGGGACCCCGACCGGCGCCTCGGTCGTGCCGCCCCCCGTCGGACCGGCCGTCGGCGAAGTGGTCGTGGCCGTCGCCGTCGGGCTCTCGGACGGGGTCGGCTCGACGGTCGGGACCGCGCTGGGGCTCGGGCTGGCGGAGGCCGTGACGGTGGCCGCCGGGCCGGGATCGCCCCGGTCGGCCACCGTGTCGCCGCGGAAGCCGAGCACGCCGAACGCCATCGCGGCGGCCAGGCCGAACAGCGGCACGGCGGCCAGGTAGACCGGCTTGAGCCGGCGCAGCCGCCGACTGGGCGGTGCGGCCGGGCGCAGGTCGTGTGCGGTGATCTGCATCGCTCGGGCGTTCATCGCCTCGCGGAGCAGCCGTTCCATCGGGGTGTCGTCCGGCCCGTCACCGTCACCGCCGGTCCGGCGGGGAAGCTTGTCGGTCATCGAACCTTCTCCAGATGCTTTTCCAAGGCGTCCAAGGCCCGGCTGGCGGTGGACTTCACAGCGCCCCGGGAGAGCCCCAGGGTTTCCGCTATCTGTGCTTCGGACATGTCCGACCAGTAGCGCAGGACGAGTACCTCGCGCTGGCGGGAGGTCAGCTCCTGCAGGGCGACCAGGACGCGCCGGTGCTCGTCGTTGAGTACCGCGTGGTCCTCGGCCGACGGTGCGTCGGCCTCGTGCGGGGGGACGTACTCGCGGGCGGTCTTGCGGCGGCGCAGCATCGAGCGGGCGCCGTTGACCACGCTGGTGCGCAGGTAGCCGAGGGCGTTGTCGAGGTCGTCCAGCTGCTCGCCGTGGCGCTGGTAGAGCTGGGTGAAGGCCTCCTGCACGACATCCTCGGCGAGGTCCTGGTGGTC
The DNA here is from genome assembly GCF_040298365.1 of Kitasatospora sp. NPDC001603. Lineage (NCBI taxonomy): Bacteria > Bacillati > Actinomycetota > Actinomycetes > Kitasatosporales > Streptomycetaceae > Kitasatospora > Kitasatospora sp. NPDC001603. The sequence continues at coordinate 2,575 of NZ_JBEPAA010000015.1, read as the reverse complement.
GACCAGCAGGACGGCCATCCGCACCAGGCCCAGCCGGTGCGCGTGGTAGAGGCCGGTCAGGGTGGGGCGTTCCTCCGCCTCCTGCTTGCGCCCGCCGCGCAGCAGCCGCAGCCCCGCCCGGCGCTGCACCGCCTCCTGCTCGGAGCTCGACGGGGCGCCGTCCGACGAGGCGTCCCGGGGAGCCGCCGCCCCGCCCGCCTCCCGCGCGCCGAAGAGCAGTCCGACCAGCCCGGCGCGGAGGAAGCCGCCGCTCCTCCCGCCTCCCACGAGCGGCCCGATGGCCATGGACATCCGCGTTCTGCTTTCCCCCAGGGACGGTTCCCGGCGTGGACCGGACCGTCATGACACATGATCAAGATCGTGATCGGCGGGAATCCTGCCATCGCCTCGACCGCCGGCGGACCCCGCCCCCCACTGGTGATGGACGTGCGAGGAGGGCGGAGGTTGCAGGTGGCTTCGCAGAAGATTTCGACCTGGCCGGAACGGCTACACTCACCCGCATCCCGCCACCGCCGCCCAGTCCGAGGGGACCTCATGGCCGACCAGCAGACCACCGGCCCGGTGGCCGTCGCGATCGGACGGCGGCCGGCGCCGGTGCACGATGTCGCGGTGTACGCCTTCGACGGCATGACGCCGTTCGAACTCGGCGTGGTGGTCGAGGTGTTCGGGCTGGCGCGGCCCGAGCTGAGCGGCCTGCTGGCCGCCCCCTGGTACGGGCTCAAGGTCTGCGCCGACCGGCCGGACACCGCGCTGCGGTCGGTCGGCGGCTTCTCGCTGACGGCGCACCACGGTCTGGACGACCTCGCCGCCGCCGACACCGTGGTGGTCCCCGGGGTCCCGAACGCCTTCAGCGGCGAGGTCTCCCCCGGGCTGGTCGCCGCGCTGCGCACGGCGCACGAGCGCGGTGCGCGGATCGTCTCGATCTGCTCCGGCGCCTTCGCGCTGGCCGCCGCCGGTCTGCTGGACGGCCGCGAGGCCACCACCCACTGGCGGTACGCCGAACTGCTCCAGCGCCGCCACCCGTCGGTCCGGGTCAATCCGGACGTGCTGTACGTGGACAGCGGCTCCGTCCTGACCAGCGCGGGCAGCGCCGCCGGGATCGACCTCTGCCTCCACCTGGTCCGCCGGGACCACGGTGCCAAGGTGGCCAACAGCGTGGCCCGCCGCTTCGTGGTGCCGCCGCACCGGGACGGCGGGCAGGCCCAGTTCATCGAGGCGGCGGTCCGGCCGGTCGACGAGGAGGACGACGGGATCGCCCGTTCCATGCAGTGGGCGCTGGACCACCTGTCCGCCCCGCTGACGATCTCCCTGCTGGCCCGGGCCGCCCGGATGTCCGACCGCTCGTACCTGCGGCACTTCACCGCCCGCAACGGCACCAGCCCGATGCGCTGGGTGATCAGCCAGCGCGTCGCGGCCAGCCTGCCGCTGCTCGAATCGCCGGACGGGTCGGTGGAGGAGATCGCCACCGCCGTCGGCTTCGAGAGTGCCGCGACCTTCCGGCACCACTTCGGCCGGGTGATGCGCACCTCCCCGACCGCCTACCGGCGCGGCTTCGGACGCGGCGTGGCCTGAAGCCGGGCGTGGCCCGGAGCCCAGCGTGGCCCGGGCCAGGACACGGCCCGGGCCGGCGGCCCTACGCCTGCTCTCCGGTGCGGAAGGCCGCGTTGGCGAGCATCGCGTCGTGCAGCCACTGGGCGAGGCCCGGGGCGAGCTCCTCGTAGGTGGCGGTGAACCGCGGGTCCGCGACGTACATCCCGGCGATGCCGCGGTGGATCTCGAAGGTGCAGTCGTAGAAGTTGTCGCAGATGTGCTGCCGGTGCACCTCGGCGAGGTCCATGGCCGGACCGCCGTCGGCCGGTTCGCCGGCGGTGAAGGCCGCCACCAGACGGGCGTTGAGCGCGTCCGTCTCGGCCTTGATCCGCTGCCAGTCGCCCTTGTCGTAACCACCGGTGCGGCGCTGGGACTGCGCCCAGGCGTCGGTGTCGCCCCAGCGCTGCTCGGCCTCGGCCTCCCACTCCTCCCGGTAGGACTCGCCGAAGACCTCGAACTTCTCCTCCGGGGTCAGCTGGATTCCCATCTTCTGTGCCTCCATGGCGTGTTCGACGGCCGCGGCCAGGTCCTGGAGGTGGCTGATGCGGTCGGTCAGCAGTCGGTGCTGGCGCCGCAGGTGCTCGCTCGGGCTGACCGAGTGGTCGTCCAGGATGGCCGCGATCTCTTCCAGGGGGAACCCGAGTTCGCGGTAGAACAGGATCTGCTGCAGCCGGTCGAGGTCGGTGTCCTGGTACCGGCGGTAGCCGGCCGGGGTACGCCCCTGCGGGGCGAGCAGTCCGATCTCGTCGTAGTGGTGCAGGGTGCGGACGGTGACCTTGGCGATCTTCGCCACGGCACCGACCGAGTAGCCGCCGCTCATCCGGGCGCTCCCTTCTCGTTGGCCACGACTCTCCCGCCTCCCGTTGCGTGAGGGTCAAGCCCAGTCTTCCGGCGCGGCGGCGCGGGGGCGGCCCGCGCCGCGGACATCAGCGCGGTGGTGTACGGGTGCATCGGGGACGCGTAGAGCGAGTCCCGGTCGGCGATC